>NZ_JASCPT010000032.1:0-46099 GCF_029959775.1 Pseudomonas sp. PS01270
TTTGGGTGGGGGGGGGGGGGGGATTTTTCGGCCCCCGCCCCAGTCTTTTGTCCATCGCGGCGAACTACGCCATCTCGCCATTGGGCGAGAAGCGTTGCGCATACTCCTTCGGGCTTACGCCAATCCGCCGCACGAAGGCTTTTCTCAGGACATCCACGCTGTGGTAACCACTCCGACGCGCGACCTCTTCCATGGACCGTCCACCCAGTTCAATCGAGCGACAGGCAGCTTCTATTCGTACGTCCTCGACATACTTCGCCGGCGTGGTCTGCAACTCTCGTTGGAACAAGCGGATTAACGTCCTGACGCTGGTGGAGAACCTGTCCGCGAGTATTTCTACTGTCAGGTCCGAGTGCAGGTGCTCCGCAATCCACAGACACAACTCATCCAGATTGGAACCAGGAACATGCTGTGATTGAAGAGCAACGCTGAACTGCGCCTGCCCGCCAGGACGCCGCAGAAAGAGGACGAGATTTTTCGCGATCTCCATAGCCACTTCATCGCCCAAATCTTCGCTGACCAACGCAAGCGCAAGATCGATGCCGGCAGAAATACCGGCTGACGTGTATACGTTGCCGTCCTTGACCCAGATCGGATTAGGATCAACCTGCACCTGGGGGTAGCTATCGGCCAGGCTTCGCGCCATACGCCAATGAGTCGTCGCCCTGCGACCATCCAAAAGTCCTGTCTCAGCCAGAGCGAACGCCCCAACACAGATCGAACACACCCGCCGAACACTCGCGGACTTCGTTCTTATCCAATCAATAGCGGACTGGTCTACCTGCTCTCGAGCTTTCCAGCCCGACGTCACGATCAACGTGTCAATTGCTTCGTTGTCACTACGTTCTTGGTCAAGCGTCTTGTGTGCCATCAGCGCGATGCCCGTGCTGCTCTCCAGGTGCTCGTTGGCGCCTGCAGAGACCAGCTCGAGTAGATAGGGTGCGGTGTCACCGCGATGCAACCGATTAGCAAAGGCAAACACCTCAGCTGGGCCGGTCACATCGAGCGAGTCCACTGGAGGCAACCCCAAAATTACCACTCGCTTTTGCTTGGCACTGATAAGCGGATGGCTTGCTTTCGTTGACTTGCTCACGGCTATCTCCCCACACATACGAGATAAGCATATTGGCACAAAAAGACCGAAAATAGTCAATTACGCCAAGCAAAAATACCTAGACTGAATTTCGACCCGATTCAACGCTGAGGAAGCAATCATGAGTACACCAATCATCATCGGCGGCTTCAGTGCTCCAGACTCTGAACTCGCCCGTAAAGCGTCTGCCCTCGTCGAGCGCGTCCACACAAAGGCGCTTCTGCACCACGTGCACCGGACATGGTGGTTTGCCGAATTCCTGGGCCAACAACGTGGCATGAAATACGACCGTGAGACGGTTTACCTCGCCGCGCTTTTACACGATTTGGGACTGACAAACGAATTCTCTGCCGACCAACGCTTTGAAGTCGACGGCGCAGATGCCGCTAGCCGCTTCCTGCTTGAGAACGGTTATTCAAAGTCGAAAACTGAACTCGTGTGGGATGCAATCGCGCTTCACTCGAGTGCTGGCATCGCCGACCGCAAACAGCCGGAGATTGCCCTCATTTACCTCGGTGCCCATGTCGACGTTATGGGGCTGAACATTGAGCAGATCACGCCTTCGCTGATCGAAGATACGCTCGCGCTCTACCCTCGTATCGGGATGAAGGCCGCCTTTACCGAGGCAGTTGCCGAAGTCGCCCGGAAAAAACCTTTTACTGCCATCGGCACCGGGCTCGCTGACGTCGGACGTCGCCACATCCATGGATTCGATTGCCCGAACGTGTGCGACCTGATTGATAACGCCCCCTTCGACAGCTGACAAACGACGTTGCGCAGCAGCACGCTCTACGACACTTCAGTCTTGATAAGACCTGGCGCAGTGTCCTCCGCCGAGCAGCGTGCGTATCACCAACACCGGAGAATTTATCATGCAGCAACGTAAGTATCTCGTCACTGGGGCCACCGGAAAAACAGGCGTGCATACCATTCGCTATCTCCTCAACGGAGGGCACGCGGTTCGAGCTTTCGTTCACAAAAAAGACGGACGTAGCGAAGCACTAAAGAATGAGGGCGCCGAAATATTTGTTGGCGATCTCTTGGAGCATGACGACATCGTTCGGGCGATGGATGGGATCACAGGTGCTTATTTGTGTTACCCCGTTCGGCCAGGTTATATCCAGGCGACTGCCTACTTTGCAGATGCTGCTAAACGGGCAGGCGTCGAGGTCGTCGTGGAAATGTCGCAGATTTCTGCGCGTGAAGACTCGTTAAGCCTCGCAGCCCGCGACCATTGGATTGCCGAGCGGATTATCGACTGGTCTGGTGTGCCGACCGTCCATATCCGTCCGACGTTCTTTGCTGAATGGCTGATTTTCCCCTGGGTCCTTGATCAGATCGTTAAACAAGACAAGATCACGCTGCCATATGGTGGAGGAAGACACGCGCCGATTGCCGCTGAAGATCAAGCTCGATTTATCGCCACCGTTCTCACGCAGCCTTCTGGTCATATTGGAAAGACCTACCCACTTTATGGCCCGGTCGAACTGGACCACGAAGAGATTGCCGATGAAATAAGCAGCGTTATGGGCCGAACTATCACCTACAGCCCATCGACCATTGAAGAATATAGCGAGCACTTGGAGACCTATAACCTGCCGGACTTTTTGATCCAGCATTTCCTTGCCGTTGCTATCGACTACCAGAACGGAATTTTTGCCGGTGAAGATGGAGTGATTGGCCAGGTGACCGGGCAGCCTCCTCAAACAATAAGCGATTTTGTTCGTGCTAATAAAAAAGCGTTCGAGCCGTGAAGTTTTTTGGCGCATGCGTTGGGTGTTTGTTGTCTTCGCATGCGCCATTTTTAACTCCTGGAATGACGGTGTGCCGGCGTCCTCCGATTGGCTGCTAGCGTTACTTCACTTCCTGCAGCCAAACTCAATCAGGCAAGCGTGAATATATTCAATAAGGCTTTTTCCGACGAAAAATTTGTTAAACACAATTCTCCACAGAGGCACCTGCAATGAAAATCAGCGGCAATACTATATTTATTACAGGAGCAACTTCTGGCATTGGACGCGGGCTTGCCGAGGCCTTTCACAACAAAGGAAACAAGGTAATTATCGGCGGCCGCCGCAAGGCCCTGCTGGATGAAATCACCCAGGCCAATCTTGGTATGGATTCGGTAGAAATCGACGTGAGCAACCCGGCGCAGATCGCCAGCGTCGCGGCGGATCTCATCCATAAATACCCGAAACTTAATGTCGTCATCAATAACGCCGGCATCATGCCGTTTGACGATGTGACCGGCCCGCTTGACGACGCCCAAGCCACTTACCTGGTCGACACGAACCTGCTGGCACCGGTACGTATCAGTGGCGCGTTCATCGAACACCTGAAACGCCAGCCACTGGCGTACATCATCAATAATAGTTCCACGGCTGCTTTTATTCCGATGGCAATGTTCGCGCTCTATTCCGCGACCAAAGCCGCCATCCACTCTTATTCGCTTTCCCAACGCTTCGCGTTGCGCAACACCAGCGTGCACGTCCTGGAAATTGCGCCACCTTGGGTTGACACCGACCTCGTTTATAAAAGCGGTGACGAACGCGCCTTGCAACTGGAGCCCTTCATCGAGCAGACGATGGCGTTGCTAGAGACTGCGACAACCGAGGTCGTCGTTGATGCGGGCCGCCAACTGCGTAATAGCGCAGGCCCGGGCGAACACGATGTCGTGAACTATCTCAACCAAATGTTCATTGACCATCCACTTCCGAAACCTTGACCTCGGGTCGGCAGGCCATCAAGACATCGATGGCCTGCTGATTGCACCAACGTCAACATTCCACGCGGGAAATTTTACCTTGAGTCTTTTTAACGATTTCAAACTGGGCAACCTGGTTCTGAAGAACCGCTTTGTCATGGGCCCGATGACACGCTCCCGTGCTTTTCAAGACATCGCCACTGAACAAACGGCGCTGTACTACACCCAACGCGCCACAGCTGGCCTGATAGTTACCGAAGGTACGCCTATCTCGCGAGAGGGCCAGGGCTATCTGTTCAACCCAGGCATTTACACGCCAGAGCAAATTGCTGGCTGGAAACTCGCCACTGATTCGGTGCACAGCGTCGGCGGCAAAATTTTCGCCCAGTTGTGGCATGTGGGTCGCGTCTCCCACACCTCGCTTCAAATCGACGGCGCCGCCCCTGTCAGCGCAACCGGCAAGGCTGCAAATGGCGCTACGGCCTACGCCTACACCGAGAATGGTGAGCCAGGTTTTATGCCGACGTCCACGCCCCGTCCCTTGGCGACCGACGAAGTACGCCGCGTGGTCGACGATTTCGCCCAGGCCGCGGCCAATGCCATAGAGGCCGGCTTCGACGGTGTTGAGCTGCATGGCGCCAACGGCTATCTGCTCGAGCAGTTCCTCAACCCGCTGGTCAACGACCGCACCGATCATTACGGCGCGCAGAACCTGGAGAACCGCCTGCGTTTTGTTTTCGAAGTGGTGGACGCTGTGTGCGAGCGCATCGGCGCAGATCGTGTGGGCATCCGTATTTCGCCTTACGGCCAGTTGATGGACATGCCGCTCTACCCGGAAATCGACGAGACCTACATGGCCCTCTGCACAGGTCTGGGCAAACGAAATATTGCCTACGTGCACGTCATGGATCAAACACACTTTTTCCTGGCAGCCGAGAACTCGATAGCCCGCGAGGATGCACTGAAAGCACTCCTGCGCAGCTGCCGCAAAGGCCTGAACACGACCGCACTGATCCTGGCTGGAGACATGACACTGGAGCGCGCCCGCGAATTGGTCGAAGCCGATCTGATTGACCTGCCGGCGTTCGGCCAACCCTTTATCTCCAATCCCGACCTGGTGGCGCGACTGCAAAATGGCTGGCCGCTGACGCCGCCGGATCGCGGCACCTACTATCAGGGCGAAGCCGAAGGCTACATCGACTACCCGCCGTACGCGGGATAGGTTTGCCGCTTGGATGATTGAAATCCCCAGACCAGAGTGGGCGGTGAAAACCTACTCACTTTAGCTGGGGACATTGCGTATCGCGTTAATGGATAGGTGAGCCCAATGTCTGAACAAACCCTGGCTGTACACTCCCCTTACGATGGCACTGTCATTGGCAAAGTGGAAGTCTCTACCCTGGCAGATGTCGAGCAGGCGCTGGCCGTCGCGCATAGTATTTTCCGCGACCGTAACCAGTGGCTGTCAAAACCAAAGCGCATAGAAATCCTGCACCGCGCCGCCGAGTTAATCAGTGCGCGCAAGGTACAGATTGCGATCCAGGCCGCTAACGAAGGCGGCAAGCCGTTGAAGGACTCCATCACTGAAGTAGAGCGCGGCATCGACGGCATCCTCAACTGCATCGAAGTACTTCGCACTGAAGCCGGTCATGTTGTCCCCATGGGCTTAAACGCTACTTCCGCAAATCGTGTGGCGTTCACCCAATACGAACCTATCGGCGTGGTCGCCGCGGTCTCGGCGTTCAACCATCCCTTCAATTTGATTGTGCACCAGGTGATTCCGGCCATTGCTGTCAGCGCGCCAGTGATCGTAAAACCCGCAGCCAACACTCCGCTCAGTTGCCAGACCCTGCTCGATATTTTGGCTGAAGCTGGCCTGCCAAAAGGCTGGGCTCAAATGGTGCTGCCGACTGATAACGCTATTACCGGCAAGTTGGTTTCTGACCTGCGAGTAGGTTTCTTTAGCTTCATTGGGTCCGCCGCCGTCGGTTGGATGCTGCGTTCGACCCTTGCCCCTGGCACTCGTTGTGCACTGGAGCACGGCGGCGTGGCGCCGGTGATCGTCGCTGCCGACGCTGACCTTGACGACGCCCTGCCACGTATCGCCCGCGGTGGTTTCTGGCACGCTGGACAGGCATGTGTCAGCGTTCAACGTGTTTTCTGTCACCGCAGCATCGCCACACAGGTCGCGGTGCGTCTAGGCCATATAGGTAATGCTTTGATGGTCGGTGATCCAGCTAGCATCCATACCGACGTCGGTCCACTGATCGCCGAGCGCGAAGTTGAGCGAGTTGGCCAATGGGTCGATGAAGCCATAGCCGGTGGTGCACGTCTGATCTCAGGCGGTAGTTCGCTGAGTCACAACTGCTATGCGCCCACGGTGCTGTTAAATCCGCCGATCAACTCGAATGTGATGCAGAAAGAAGTGTTCGGGCCAGTCATCGCGGTGTACGCCTACGATGATCTGGCAGATGTAATTAAGTTGGCTAACGCCCTGCCATTTGCCTTTCAGGCCGCAGTGTTCACCCAAGATTTGGAAACCGCCATGCAGTGTTACCAGAACCTTGACGCCACTGCCGTCATGATCAATGAGAACACCCTGTTCCGAGTGGACTGGATGCCGTTCGCCGGAGCACGGTTGTCCGGTCATGGCGTAGGCGGGATCCCGCACACCATGAAGGAAATGCAAGTCGAGAAGATGATGGTCTGGCGCTCTCGGGCCGTACCCGGTTGAAAGCATGATGGTTGGCCAGACACGCTTCTGGCCGAGACTACCACCGCATAAACCGTCCATAGAAGCGAGGTACTCGCCATGAACCAAAGACTGAACAGAATCAAGGGGATTTTGGCTGCAGAAGCCAAGGCTATCAGCAGTGTTGAGATCGACGATCGTTATGACCAAGCCATTGAACTGATGAAAACCTGTGAGGGAAAACTGATCATCACTGGCATCGGCAAAGCGGGGTTTATCGCTAAGAAATTCGCGGCGACACTTTGTTCAACGGGAACCCCTGCCGTCTACATTCATCCCGCAGAGGCCGCTCATGGTGATCTCGGCGTCATCGAGGAAAACGACCTGGTTTTTGTGTTTTCTACCAGTGGCAAAACTCGAGAAGTCATCGAACTGATCAAGTTCAGCCGGCACCTTACTTCCGGGAAAGTGATCGCTATCACCTCTCATCCAGAAAGTGAGCTCAGGGACAACGCTGATCTGGTTCTCGATATGGGAATTATCGAAGAGCCTTGTTACTTAGGCCTGACTCCTAGCGCGAGCATCGCGGTCATGAGCGCGATTAGTGACGCGATTACGCTAACGCTGATGGAGGAAAAAGGAATCACGCGCCGCGATTATGGTATTCGCCATCATGGTGGTTACCTAGGCCATAAGGCCAGGCTGGACAATGAATAAAAACTTAAAGCGACCGTAACCAATGAATCGTAGCAATCTGTACGGTATCGATTTTAATTTGTTAGTCATTTTTGAAACGCTCTTTCACGAGCGAAGTATGGCTGGTACTGCAGAAAAGCTGTCGCTAAAACAACCGGCTGTCAATGCAGCGCTGAAGCGCTTACGAACTCTGCTTGACGACCCCTTGTTTGAGTACATTGGACGGAAGATGGAGCCCACAGCCAAGGCAATACGCGCGGCACATATGCTTACCCCTGCGTTGGATTCAGTCTGTACTGCAGTGAGTGCGATGAGCAACGTTAAGCCAATGATCAGCCCTGCTAAGTTTCACATCGGTATCAATCTTGACATTGCACCCGCTCCGCTCTTTACGTTGACCAAGAGAATCACGTCAGCGATGCCTAGTGTAGGGTTAGTCGTACGGTATACAAGTGCCGAACAAATGTCTGAGATGTTATTGTCTGGCGACATTTCAGTGGGGGTAGGCCACGCGCCCAATTTGGCGCCTGAACTACAGAAAACCGCACTCGGAAAAACTGCTATCTGTCTTGTTTGGCGCCGTGTAGATGAGTCTGATCCGGCCGAGGTCTGGCTTCGAAGTGAACTATTGAAATGTTTCAACGAGAAAACCTAAAACCCCATAGCCCTTACGAGATCAGAAAAGGAACGGATGGACAATGTCGATCTCAAGATCGATCACAGCACTGCACACGTTTATTCGCTCGTTCGCCATGATTGGCTGACCATCGGTAACATTGTCTTGTGGCGTGGGTGAAAGCACGACTCCTATTGTGTTTCAGCTAGTAGGAGCGCAATTTTCCGAGGACAGGCTACTGAATTTTAGCCACGTGTTTCAGCAAAGTACCGAATGGCATCGCCGTCGCCCCGACCTCGCATCCTGAGGCAGCGCGTGCCTAACCAAATCCCGCGCGAGGGAGTGTCTGATGAACGCTGTTATAGAGCTGTACGGCGCCCAAACCGGCAACAGCCTGAGGGCTGCAATCGCCTTGGAAGAAGCAGGTGTGCCGTACACGGCACGCCTATTGAATCTGCGGGCACATGAGCACCGCGACCCGGCGTACCTGGCGCTCAATCCCGCTGGAAAAGTCCCGACGCTGGTTGATAACACATCAGTACCGGCACGGATCATCAATCAATCAAACGCAATCATTCAATTCGCCGACGCTAGTGCTCCCGGCCGGCTAGCACCCGCACAACTTGGATCGGAACGTGATCGGGTTTTTGATCGGTATTTCTTTTTCGTGACTGACGTCATTGCGCCTAGCCACTCAGCTTTCTTCTTGCGCCAAACTGGACTTGACGATGCAGCGGCAAAGATCGAGCGGCTTGTCATCGAGCAACTGGTCTATTCGGAAAGTTTTCTTACCGACACCTTCATGGCTGGCGATCATTTCTCCATGGCGGATATCTCAGCGTTCACCATTGCTGCATCAGTACGTGACAAATTGAACTGGGCAACGCTGCCTCGCTTATCGCGGTGGTTCAATACAGTCGATGCTAGACCTGCCGTACAACGGGGAATAAGAGCTTTCGAGAATCCGTAGTCGCAATCTTGGGGAGCACTCCGACAACCAGCCTCTCGGCCCACGTGCAAATTCTAAATTTGGCAGGCTATCGCGGGGTTCGCAGCAGGATTGTCGCGCGAGATACTGCTGAGCTATCTGCCCGCGTTCTTTACAGGCTGCGTACTTTGCTTGATCGCTGCTATTGGCATATTGACGGTCAGACAGAAGGAAAAGAAGCTGCATTAGTCCAGAACGCGTGATGAATCATGCCTATGACTCCGAGGGAACTATAGGCTTGGACGGAGGCTGTCGTTCACGGAAGCAGAATGTGTGGAAGTTTAGGGTGACCGGTCGGAAGTCGTCCGGATCGACGTCGCCATAGACCCCAGCATATTGGCCGATGATTTTCTCGAGCCTGCTCGGTTCATGCCTCAGAAGGTAGGTTTGGGGGAATTGCTTGTCGGTGCTGGAGGCCGATATCAGCCGGACTCCGTCGGCTCGGTGCCTTTGCCTAAATGGTGGGAATACTCCATTGGGCTCAAACCAAAGCGGCGCGTAAATACCCTCCTAAGCACGTCGACGCTGTGGTAACCGTTTCGGCGACTGATGTCGTGCATCGATTTCTCGCCAAGCGCAAGCGAACGGCAGACCGCCTCCAGCCGGACGTTTTCGACGTATTTTGCAGGCGTGGTCTGCAATTCTCGCTGAAACATTCGTATCAACGTTCTGACGCTGGTTGAAACTCTGGCTGCCATTATCTCGACTGTGAGATCCATATGCAGATGCTCACTGATCCAGAGGCATAATTCGCTCAGACTTGAATTGTGCGCCTGCTGTGACTGAAGCGCGAAGCTAAATTGCGCCTGTCCGCCCGGACGATGCAAGTACAGAACCAAATTCTTCGCTATCTCCATGGCGAAGTCATTTCCAAGATCTTCACTTACCAGCGATAGCGCGAGGTCGATTCCGGACGATATGCCAGCCGACGTGTAGACATTGGCGTCTTTCACCCAAATGGGAGACGGATCGACCTGTACCTTGGGATAGCGCTCCGCCAAGCGTCGTGCCACGCTCCAATGAGTCGTCGCCCTGCGGCGGTCCAGAAGACCCGCGGCAGCCAACGCGAACGCCCCAACACATATAGAGCACACGCGCCGCACAGTCTTCGAGCGCGTTCGAAGCCACTCTATGGCTTCCTGGTCGATCTGTTCGAACGACCTGGATCCCATTGTCACAAGCAAGGTGTCAATGGGTTTGTTCGCACGCCGCTCTTGCTCGAGTGTGCTATGCCCTCTGAGTGCAATACCTGTTTCGCTCTCGAGGTGCACATCAGCAGCAGAGCTAACTAGTTCGAGTAAGTAAGGGGCAAGTCCACCGCGGTCCAGTTGATTCGCCCACGCGAATACTTCCGCTGGGCCGATCACGTCGAGCGCGTCTACCGGTGGCAAACCCAATATGACAATCCGCCTCTGCCTCACGTCTGCAGGCGGAGCGGCTGGTTTCGTCAATTTTTTCATTGGAGGTGGCCCCGTGCGTCCGGGCTTAGAGTGAACATTTGTGGCAGAAATAGTCTTGGATCTGTCACTTGTGCTCCGTCCGAACAGCATAGACTGAAATTCGCTGACCCTCGCATGCTTCGGCGAGCCTGCCATTCGTGAACTCGTAGATAGGCGCGGAGAACGGAAATGTTTGGCACTGGACACCTGTCACCACTCGAAAATTCCGAGGCAGTCGCAACAGCTATTCGCCAATTTATGCAACATCTGGGGACATAGCTCTAAGGAGATGCCTGAAGGGCTGTTCGCCCTATGACCGTCGCTTGTGGGCCAAGTGGACAGGCCGGTTGCTGCAGAGGCTTGTGGCATGAGTGGGAGTCAAGCGCACGAAAACGAACCTTAACCAATCGGGGTAAGACGGAACGAGCGAACCGAGCATTCGCTTTGCAGTGTCAGTGCTAACTATTTGTTTAGGAGGTAACGATGCGCTTCTTTCCGAAGGTAGTTGCTGCGCACAAGATTGATCCCGATAAGCGAGCGAGTGCAGTTGATTTCGTCAACCGAGTCAATTGGCTGTTCGAGACATGGGATCTCGAGGAAATGATCAGTTCATTTACTGCTGATGCGAAGGTCATTCATTTCAAGGGTGAAGTAAGCGGCGAATCCAACATCCGCCATTTTCTCACTGAGATCTATCCTTATCTGGTTCCAGGAATCAGTCGTTGCGGCTCGGGTCACATTGTTGATGAAGAGGAAAATGGACTCGTCGCAGTCCGATATCACAACCTTCTTGTACGCTACGCGGTACCGGAAGACGCTCCGAAAATGAGCGACGGCGAACTGACCGAGAGCGATTATCTACCGATGATCTGGATGTATTCGCCAATGCTTGATCGACTTCGCGAGACCGAAAACGGTTGGAGGATCGCCGAGCGCTACATCGGCGGCTCAACGACGAATCGCCGACTGACGCCGCCAGATATCTCCGCCGCTGCAATACGACCTTTCCTACCTGGTACTTAAGGAAAACCAAGAGCTGGCTGCTCGGGCTGGCCAGCACTGGACATCCCGAGCAAGGGCATTCGATCCTTCTGTTTCACTCCCCCCTGGAGTTTTGAATATGAAGATCAAGAATTCAGTCGTGTTCGTGACGGGAGCGAGTCGTGGGCTCGGCCTGGCATTTTCCCGCGAGGCACTCGCTCGCGGTGCTAAAAAGGTCTATGCAGGGATCCGCAATCCCGAAGACTTCGCCGAACCCGGCCTCGTTCCAGTCAAGCTCGACGTCACCGATCCAGAGTCCGTCATCGCGGCGGCAAGGATCGCATCCGATGTGACTCTGCTGGTGAACAATGCCGGGATTGCGGAGGTCACCGAGTCGCCGTTTTCCGAAGGCGCAGATGATCAAACGCGGCGAATCTTCGAAACGAATTTTTATGGCCTTATGCGAACGACTCGTGCGTTTCAGGCTTCCCTTCCCAGCAATGGCACGGGCGGCATCATAAATGTATTGTCCGATGTCACCTGGAGAAGCGTGCCAATACTTGCACCGTATTCAGCATCGAAGGCAGCGGCATGGAGCTATACCAACAACATCAGGGTGCATCTTAAAGAAAGAAGCATCCAGGTGGTCGGTTTGCATGTTGGCTTCGTGGATACCGACCTCACGAAGGATTTCGACGTGCCGAAGGCAAACCCGATGGACGTAGTCCGCCAAGCCTACGACGCCCTTGAGGCGGGCGAAAGTGAGGTTCTGGCGGATGAAGGTACTCGTGCATTGAAGCAAACGCTTTCGTCCAAGGTTCCAGCGTACATCGATCCTGAAATTCTCTAGTCGAGGGACGCATGAACTGAATCTCGCTCGCGATTCAGGCACTTTTCGATCAAATTCAGCTCATTAAAACTTTGAACCAGTCTCGCGCCATGTGCTGGTTGCACGTGCCGATAGTGAATGCTTCAGAAATGTCATTGAGGGCCCTGTCACCTAAGAGCATCAGAGGAATGAGGCACTGGGTGATTCGGAGACTCGATGGCTCAAGCTGAGCATCGTATAAGCGAGTGATCTGCCGACTCGCCTTCCTTATTGCGGAACAATTGCACTGATCGATACCTAGCGATTGGCTAGCCGGCAGCACCTCTATATTGACTCTCTGCTACTGATGATTGTTTAAGCATTTGCGTACTGGTTACGCATAGACATCTCGGTATTTTTCAATGAAAGCCTGCATGGACAGCGCGGGCGCGCCGGCACCCTTTCCACTACGTCATTCACAGCCGAGAAAACCCCCTCTTAGTAGTCCTGAGCGACTTCAACCAGATTCCGTACCAAGGCTGGCGGAAACTTGGAATCCTGCGTCAGGCCCGCTGTGCACCGGGGATCAAAAGCGTTCGAGAATCTATAACGCTGCCAGTTGAACTGTTGGACTCCGGGTTTTCTCCTGAGTAACGCATGGGTTTCGATCTTCGCAGCCGCCATCGACGAATGTGTTTCTTGAGATCGGCCGGTGGTGCTTGGCAGAGGCACGTGACCAGCAGTGAGAGTCGTGGGCCGCGTGTGGAGTGACGATTCGGTATGCCTAGAAGGCCAGAACAGATCCGCCTCAAAATTTGGCACAAATCATCCAGAAACAGTCAATTCTTACCTATGGAAAACACATAGAGTTGGTTTCGGCTGGTTCCCACTGGTGAATGCAAATATCCGGTATCCGTACCCTTCCCCAGCAGCGGCCGCCAGGGGAATCAGCCATACAGACCGACCTGTCGGGTTGGTTGAGAAGTGATCCAAATACGCTCACGGAGGAGGCTTTCGGGTCAGCCTAGCTCGGTGTGATACATCGCTTCACATGACGACAATAATTTAAATAAAACGCTCGCCATTGACCGTGACTAGGCTGGGTAGAAGTTCAAACCGAGGTAACGCGAGCGATGCCTTTTGCGGCAAGCACTCCGCTCAAAATCACCCGGTTGCGAAAAGAAGCAGCCAGTCCCGTCCGTAGCTGTATCGGGCGCAGGCTAGGAGCCGGCAGGCCGCTAGTTCTCCTGTTGTTCAGCGATGTTGAATACCTCGGTCGAATGAAGATTGACGAGTGATTCCTTGGAGCTTGAAACGCACGGTACGCGAGGCGAGAGCCGCTAAAAAGCTGTGGAACTCTTCGTTCGACAGCCCTCACTTTCTTGCAATCGTAGTGGCGATGAGTGCCACAAAAAAGGAGTACCTATGATTTCCGGATGGCTCTCGAGCGTTCTCGCCCGTCGTAACATTCACTACGGCTGGGCCATGATCGCGGTCACATTCCTAACCGCCCTGATCAGTGCTGCATCGGTAGGTGCTCCGGGTGTCTTCATCGTGCCGATGCAGATGGAGTTCGGCTGGAACACCGTGGAGATCTCCTCCGCCCTCTCGATCCGTTTCGTGCTCTTCGGGCTGATGGCTCCTTTTGCTGCTGCACTGATGAACCGATATGGCTTGCGCCATGTCACCCTCACTGCATTGACGATCATTGTGGTCAGCCTGCTGCTGTCGCTAGGAATGACGAAGGTTTGGCAACTCGTAGTCTTGTGGGGCGTCGCCGTCGGCATCGGTGCTGGCATGACCGCGTTGACGCTCAGCGCCACAGTCGCCTCGCGCTGGTTCAGTGCTCGTCGAGGCCTCGTCGTTGGCGTCCTCACCGCCAGTACGGCAACAGGACAGCTTATTTTTATGCCGATTCTCGCAAGCATCACCGACCAATGGGGGTGGCGTTGGGCTCTCGGCTTGATGTGCGTGATGTTGGTGATTGCCGCATTGGCGGTGCTGCTGGTAATGCGCGATCGTCCGAGTGACATGGGCTTGAGGCCCTACGGGGATGTCGGCACGGACCCGATCGCTGTACCGACATCAAGCAGTGCATCGATCATCGCCGCTTCAATCGGCGCCCTGCGCGACGCCGCAAAAACCAAGGTGTTCTGGATCCTGTTCGGAACATTCTTCATCTGTGGGGCGACAACCAACGGCCTGGTGCAAGTTCACTTGATCCCGATGTGCGGTGACTTTGGCATTTCGCAGGTGAAGGCTGCTGGCTTACTCGCCGCCATGGGCGTATTCGACCTTGTCGGTACCGTCGCGTCTGGCTGGCTGTCCGATCGCTTCGACAACCGCCACTTGCTGTTTTGGTACTACAGCCTTCGTGGTTTGTCGCTGATCGTGCTGCCTTTCACTGACTTCTCGATCTATGGCCTTTCATTGTTCGCTGTGTTTTACGGCCTTGACTGGATTGCGACCGTTCCTCCAACCGTGCGTCTTGCGGCCTCCCGTTTTGGTGCGGAGCGCGCGGGACTTGTGTTCGGGTGGATTTTTGCCGGGCATCAAATCGGTGCAGCCGCCGCTGCATTTGGGGCCGGTTGGTCACGGGTGACACTCCTGAGCTACCTGCCGGCGTTCTTCACAGGCGGCGCGCTTTGCCTGATTGCCGCGGTAGCCATCATGACCATCCGACAGCAGGAAAAGAAAGTCGCATCGACAGTCCAAGCTGCGAGTTGAGCAAAACGAGATAGGTCAATTCATGCGGTTGGTGGCTCCTTTCGCACCAACCGTTAGGGTTTCGAATTCTGAGGTTTTTCGTTAAATGCTTAGCTCAAGGAGGAGCACACACACTGAAATTCGGCAGCACATTCATCTTCAAATAGGCACCTGCACATGAATACGCTTTTAACTCGCCGCAACGTAATCGCAGGCATGGGTGTGCTCGGCCTGGGCATTCTCGCAAGCTTCAATAGCTCCGCTTCGACCTTTAAAAACGGCTGGGATTTGAGAGGTCAGGCTCGCGGACGTTCGTTCACCTTGAACGACACGAAAGGCAATCAAAAGACGCTGTCGAGCTATAAGGGCTCGGTCGCAATGATTTTTTTTGGTTTTACCCAATGCCCAGCCGTCTGCCCCATCACACTGTCCAAGGCGGCAAAAATCAAAAAACTTTTAGGTCCTGATGGCGACCGACTGAGGGTCGTCTTTATTACGTTAGATCCGGAACGCGATACGCCAGCCGTCCTGGACGCCTACGTAAAAACTTTCGATCCAACGTTTGAAGCACTGTATGGAAGCCTAGAAGCCACGGCGGCAACAGCTGCGGAGTTTGGCGTTATCTATGAAAAAGTCCCCCTCGGCGAGACCTACACCATTTCTCACACCGCGATGAGCTATGTCTATGACTCCAAGGGGACGCTGTGCCTTGGGTTGAGTCAGTCGCTCACGGAACAGGAATGCGCGGAAGATCTACTCACTGTCATGAAGGTCAGCTAATGAAATCTCAATCCAACAAAAAATCGCTCATCAAACCTCTGGGGCGAATCGCGCTACTTTTTTCTCTGTTGGGGATGGCCTGGCAAGCGAGCGCCCAGACCAAAATTGAAGACGCATGGATTCGGGCAACCGTGCCCGGGCAGCAATCGACCGGCGCGTTCTTAAAGGTCACGTCCAGTACGGACAGTAAACTGGTTAACGTCCAATCGCCGGCAGCAAAAATGGTCCAGATTCACCGAACGACCATGCAAAACGAAGTGATGCACATGGACCCCGTTGATTCGGTCGCTTTACCAGCTGGCAAAACCGTCGTCTTTGACCCAAGCGGCTACCACGTGATGTTCATAGGGTTATCCGCCCAAGTGAAAGACGGTGACAAAGTGCCTCTGACACTGATAGTGGAAGACGCTACCGGCAAGAAGGAATCAGTCAAGCTGGACGTCGATGCACGAGCACTGAACGCGTCTGACAGCGACGATATGAAGTAACCCCTCCCCCTCCCACTCGACGAAATTTGATCCTGGCAGTTAGGACGATTGCCAGGATCTGCGGCACAAAACCTTGTCATAAAGTAAAAACTGGACACTTACTGCGAATACTCAGCGTTAGTCGAAGCCCGTCTCACGCCCACGCCGCAGAGAGCGCTTTACGCCCCCCTTCAGCATCTAGGGCACAGTAGAGCAGCAACGCCAGCGAGTTTTCAGCAACAGCCCAAGGTTTTACTGCATCGATTAAGCGTTCTAACGCTACAGAAACGGCTGCACGATAAGTCAATGCGCGAGCTCCAAACCCTGTTAACCAGTTAAGAATGTCTAGGGGTAATCATGACCACACCACGAATCTCCGCCTGCGTGTTTGATGCCTACGGGACTCTTTTCGACGTACATTCGGCGGTCGCAAGACATGCCGATGAGCTGGGTCAGCACGCTCGCGAAATATCGATCCTATGGCGCACCAAGCAACTGGAGTATTCGTGGGTGCATACCCTGATGCGGCGCCATACAGATTTCTGGACGTTAACCGAGGCAGCACTCGACTATGCCCTGGCTTTTTACAATGTGAAAAATGAGCGGCTAAAACAGACGTTACTAACAAGCTACCTGACGCTGGACGCCTACGCTGAAGTCCCGGCGGCGTTGCACAGCCTTCGCGAAGCAGGCGTACGAACAGCGATCCTTTCGAATGGATCTCCCCGGATGCTGGAAAGCGCGGTTCGGTCTGCGGGTCTGGATAGTCTGCTTGATGAGTGCCTTTCCATTGAGCAGGTGCAAATCTACAAACCGGATCCGGCAGCCTATGAGATTGCGGTAGCAGCATTGAATGTGTCGTCGACCAAAGAGATCGCCTTTTTCTCATCCAACGCATGGGACGCCGTAGGGGCTCATGCGTTCGGTTTCCACGCGTTTTGGCTTAATCGATCCAGGCAGCCCGAGGAGTATGGGTTGTACGAGAAAGCAACGAAGCTCGAATCGTTGAACGGTGTAGCTTCATGTGTGACTGCACAGATCCGCTAACTGGCACGAAGGGGCCCCGGAGGAATCTGTCGGTGATCGTTGCGCCCGGGGTCGCCCTGGAAGGCAGCGCAATAATTCAGTCGTTCGATACGGCGCGCTCGATATCACCGACCACCACGGCAGCCAGTCCCTGCCGCAACGAGCTTACTTGTTCCGCGCCGTTCAATCGCTCAAATTGCCGTTGAGCCTCTTCCCAGAGCGGCGCCGTTCTTTCAAACAAGTCTCGCCCCGCCTCGGTTAATTCAACCAGGCGACTCCTGGCATCGGATGGCGAAGGACTGATCGAGATCAATCCATCGCGCTCCAACAGGCCGGTCATTTTCCCCATCGCCGTGCGTTCGATGTCGAGCCGCTCAGCAAGGGTATTGATTGCAGCACTTCCCAACTCATTAAGCGCTGCCAAGGCAAGGTACTGAGTAATGCGAAGCCCCGAAGGCTCGAGTTGCGCATCATAGAAACGGGTGATCTGCCGGCTCGCCTTCCGTATGGCGGAACAGTTGCAATGGTCGATCCCTAGGGGTTGTTTCACCGGCAGCATCTCTACTTCCTCTTCACTACTGTTTGATTTTTGGTGCCTTGGCTATTCAAGTCACACATACACGTCGCGGTACTTTTCCACGAAGGCCTGCACCGACAGAGCAGGCGTTCCAGTAACCTTCTCTACTATGTCGTTCACACCTGCGAAGACGCCTTCACGGTAGTTCTGAGCAACCTCGACCAAGTGCTGTACGAGAGCTGGTGGAAACTTGTACTCATGCTCCATCTTATGCTCGAACGCCTCAATTGATGTCGGTGCGTACTGGATTTCCGCGCCAAGCACTTCACTCATAGCGGCGGCTATTTCGGTATGGTTCATTTCGACCGGGCCATGAAGGTTGTAGATCTTTCCTTCGTGCCCCGTTGGGTTGGCCAGAATGTGGGCAATCACCCGGCCTTGGTCATCAGTAGCGATAGGCGCGTGACGGCCATTTTCAAAGGGGAACTCGATTTTTTTCGTAGCCCAGATTTCTTTTGCAAAGTGAGGATACGCCAGCCAGTCCGCAAAAAAAGTCGGGCGAAGGTGCGTCGTCGGTACGCCTGACCAGTCGAAAACGCGCTCCGAGATCCAGTGATCTTGCGCCAGGTGACTTTTGGAATCGCGGCGCGCGGAGATCTGCGACATGTTCACGATTGCCGTTACCCCAGCCTCCTTCGCTGCCTGGGCAAAATAGGCCGCACCTTCGACGATTCCAGGTGCCAGTGGATAAAGGAAATAGGCCGAGCGAATTCCTTCCATTGCCGCACGAATAGCATCGATGTCGGTGAAATCGCCGATTGCAATTTCAACTCCGCGCTTGCGCAAAGCCGCAGCCCTTTCGTCGTCCGAACGCACGTAAGCGCGGACGCTTTTGCCCAATTTAAGCAGCTCATCAATTGCCGCTGCGCCAGTCCGCCCGGTTGCACCACTTACAAGAATATCCGCTGCGCTCATGTTCGTAATCCTCTCAATTGGTTAGAGCAGATGCCCCTTAATTCACGATAGGAGCATATGCCCCTATGTGGAATTAAATATAGGAGCGTACGCTCCTATTGTCAATCGATGCTCATGACCGTTCAGCGGGTCGACCCGCTTAGGCGTCCACACGATACTCTCGCTGACCGGACGCGAAGCCTTGCATTACAAGGTGTAGACGCATATTGAGTGGCCGCTCGAATAGGTCTGCGGGCAGCAGGCGACAGCGCACGAAATCATGGATGTCAGTTAGGCAGTGCAAACGATGAGTGTCGATATCGACTCCAATTATGTCGATATCGACAATGGTTGAGACAACCCTCCCCCCGTATTCTCAGTCTCATGCGGGTAGCGCCAAAGCCCGCAGGTAGCTGTCGCAAAATCGGGGCGCAGACCCAGCGAGGTTCTCGGACCATTTTGCTTCGGCAGGACAGTAAAAAATCAATGCTACTTTCAGCACTTTGCTGAATTGCAATAAGTAGTAGTTGCAACACCGTGACGAAAACGTCCAGGAGTCAAGAATGAAGATTGTGTCTAGCTCAACAAGCGCACTCGATGTCTCAGTCGGATCCGTGGAATGGGGAGAATCCACCAAAGGCATTCTCCGTGAGAGCGAACAAGTTCAGCTCATCGAAAATTTGAAGTACATCTTTAGCCAAGAGAAGCTCGATGCAGAACGCCACCGACTTGGCCTTCTGAATCCAAAGTACATTTCCATCGATGACCTTTTACCGCCTGACACCAAAATGGTCAGAGAGTCCCTCGCCTATGTTCAGGACTTGTATAAGCCGACTTTGATGCGACACTGCTGGCGTACCTACTACTTCGGATCAATGATCGCGTTGCACGATGGCATCGAATTTGACCGTGAACTCGGTTTCGCCTCGGCCATGCTTCACGACCTCGGCTTAACACCCACAGCTGACCCGCGGCCGTGTGACTGTTGCTTCGCCGTCAACGGTGGCGTGCACGCACGAGACTTCCTGTTAGGCCAGGGCTTCGCGCGCGAGCATGCCGATACGGTGGCGCACGCCATTGCCGTGCACCTTAATTATCACGTTCCAGCTGAGGAACATGGCGCAGAGGCATTCTTGGTTACGCGCGGCGCTATCTGTGATGTCTTCGGCACCGGTGTGTCACGAATGTCTCAACAATCAGTAAAAGATGTGCTTGCCAAGTACTCCCGCGACGAACTCTACAGCGTCTTCAGCGCGACAGCATTTGAACACCTGGTCGGCACGCGATTTGAAGTTTCGTTCAAGGCCGTGACAAGTGGGCTGGTGGAAACAATTCCGCACGCACTTGATTTACCGCCTTTCGTTTAATCTGCTTACAGAATGTCCAGGCTGCGACTTACTTAGTTAGTAGTTCCCAGTCTGGCTTCTGCCCTTCCAAAATATCTTATAAGCCAACTGATGTTGTGGTGACATGGATCAGTGTTCCAAATACAAACGCGTTGGAGGCTTACAAAGAAAAGCTCTGTGGATACTTGTCGAGCATGCGATGAAACGGAGCGGAACGAGATCGTCAGCAGTCGGCTAAGGGAGAATACTGTAGCGAGTCACCTACCCAGACCTTCACGTGCGTGGCTTAGCAGGGACGAGATGTCAGGAGCTCATCGCGCGGGGGGCATCGATCGCCGGAGACGGCTTACCAATTAAGTAGATAGTTTAAAGCTGCCGACCTCCGTACGAGAGCCAGCAACGGCCGCACCGCCATTATTGGGCGGTCAAGGGGTCTCTTCAACGAACGACGTGCCGCCACCTGGGGGCTGAAGCCCATATCCAACGGCATGCAAAATGCGGCGACCACCACTGTCAGTCGCCGCTCTGAAATCAAGCCTCGGCCTGGTCAGGAATGTCGCTCACTACCTCAGTCAGCTCCAGCGTGTCGATATTGTAGAAGAAGCCGTAGATCTCGACGTTCGCTGGCACCCCCGGATTTGCTCGAACAACTCCAACATCGTATTTGAGCGAGGTCTCGAAATCCGAAATGCAGATGCTGTCATGGTCAAACGCCGAGGAAATATCGCTGCCGTGCTCATGTTTGAACGCGTCAATGATGCCTTCATTGGTGAACGACGTCGCACCGCAGAATGAGTGGTGCACAACCACAACCCTTTTGATGCCGAAGAGATGGACCATCGTCGCAATTGACTGCACACCTGCGACGGCACGACCACCAGCGACAGACACGGGGAATAATGTCGTCGTATGTCCTACCCGATTTCCAGCTTCATCGAGAACGTTTTCGCCCGGGTAGACCTCGCCAAAATGCTTGGCAACAACGGCCGGTATTTCCGAAGCACGTGGATCGAAGCAGTGGATGACGATGGTATTGAGACTCACCGCCTTGGCGAAGAGCGGGCGGAACTCCGCTTCGTTGTACCAAGGCTGTGCTTTGAACGAGAAATCATTGAAGTTGGGCATTTTGTGTCTCCAGCGCTCTTGAATATTTTGTGACTGGGCCAAGCCAGTCAGCAAAAAGTACACAGATCTGTCTACCTTTTCAAGAAAAAAGTAGACAGATCTGTGTACCCTTGGTAGGGTGCAGGCTGGAGAATTTCTATGACGAATTTTGCTTCTAGTTTCAAAGACCTTCGCTTTGAGGACATTGCATCTCTCAAGCCCCGGGATCGTATATTAAAGACGGCAATCGTCCTCTTTAATGAACGCGGTGTGCACACTGTCGGAATTGATCGAATTATTGCTGAGAGTGGTGTGTCGAAGAGAACTTTTTATAACTACTTCCCTTCTAAAGCGGATCTTATTGCCGCCTATTTGGATTTTTGGCACTGGCTGCGATTTACGAACCTTGACAAGTACGCTGCGCGAGTTTGCGGCGATCCAAAAGCCGAGCTGCTGGCAATTTTTGATTTCCTTGAGTATTGGTTTTCCGAACAAGATTTCAGAGGCTGTGCATTTGCCCGAGGCCTGAATGACTTTAATGATGACGCATCGCAAATTCTGCGCGCCAAAGTTAGTGTGCACTTCGATGAATGGGCCAACTTCATTATGAAGCGGTTATCCCAGCTCGTGGAACCTGAAAAGGCGGACATCATCCTCCCGCAGCTTCTAAGCCTAATTACCGGAACAACCGTAGTTGCCCACGCCTCAGGCAACGTAAAAATCGCGCAACTGAATAAGAACATAGCTGAAGCACTCTTAAGTGGTCGAGTAATCTAATCTCGAAGATTAATTAGTGCATAATAGCCAACTCGAAAGCGCAATATAAACTGACTCATAGTCGCGGTAATATTTAAAATCTCGGATACGGACCGCCTACCATCCTGCAAGGGCGTGGTTTAATTTTACCTAACCAACGGTAAGCTGAACGAAACGATGAGAATAAAGTACACAGGCTCAGTACCTATGGTTAGGTCCGAACCGAGGTTAAGATGCAATATTTAATACCATAAACGTAGTGCTGAATTTATAAACCATCTCAAATGGAGCATTGTGGTAATGGAAATAGAAAATATCCTGAAGCTTTTAAGTCCTGTGGGTGTAATAGCAGGTGTTGCAAAGATCATCTACGAACACTCCTCCAGCAGCAAACACAAATTAAGGGACGACTACCGCTTTGCTAAGGATTTTCTTAAAGACATGGAACACCCTGACGGCCTTCACCATCTTGCCGTTCAGCGAGGCTATTATGCATTGGCGGGTACAACATCCATAAACGTGACTGACATTGCTTATCTTATCTCTCTGGAAAACCCAGACAAGTCGTTGAAAGATTACGCTCTAGCAAGGAATTATGTTGAGTTCAATGCGAAACTGAATCGAGTGGTCTACAGACCTAAGGTAAAAAGTAAATTTTCCAGAAGGTGGCGACAGACTGCGCATTTTAGCGCCTATTTTATATTCGCTTATTTATCCATATCACCACTCATTCTCCCTAGCTACTATAATCTCGGCTCACACTTCATGTGGTTGGCAATAGCCACTTTCCCTGTGTTTGGTTTTTTTGCGTTCCAAACACTGCGCAGTTTTATCAGAATTCAAAGAGGTGAAGCTTTGGTCAATGAGCAGAAAAAACACACCACACTGATTATTATAGAAAAAAAATAAGCGCAGCTATAATCGACTTCTGGGCTGGTGGCCACTTGCTGAGATAAGCGTTAATCAAAGTATCGTCCGCGCAGATCTTCGGCAAGACTAACGCCAGTGACTAACAGCGGATTGACAGGACGGCGCAAAGACAGTCCAGCAGATGATTTAAGGGAGCATCGACATAAATGAGGATGAAGTCAGGGACGGCAAGCGACAAGAAATACCTGATCATCACCAAGTACAGTACAAGACAGAATGACCAAGAAACCCAATAGACGGCTCGTCCCGAACCGATGGGATTCTCCACCAGTCGTTTCCAGTCCGTATCCGACATGAAGCTATACAGCTTTTTCCGCCAGTCCCGTCGGCTGTTATCTGCCAGGTTGTTGAACCTCAAGCTGGAGACAGTGCTGACCAAGATACTCAGGAACAACAACACAGCGACACCAAGCTGGAGAACCTTCATAGAAGCGTCTGGAATGGCGTTGGGTAATACGGGGGCTTTAAGCGCAGCTACGACGCCTGCTACGGCAAAATCTCGCCAAAGCGCCGAAACCAAGTCCCGGGTTGCGGTTTGGGTTTTGTTGACCTCTTCTTGCAAGCCTTTTCGGAGATCTCCCAGGCTCTTGACGGCCTCTTTACTTTGTTCTTGAAGATGGAAAGCGAAAGCTTCCTTCGCGCCGGCAAAACTATTAGGCAAAACATCATTGGTCCCGGACGGCCAGGTTTCCGCAGCGCTCCAGTTGATGCCGACATGGTTATTTAGCAGCTGAAACTTCGTTTCTGCCTCGCGAGGCGTGGCATAGACCCACTCACAGACATCATGGATCAGTTCAAAATTGATCTTGTCCCAGCACGTGTGTTTTTCGATAGGAATCGGTAGGGATCGCCCTCCACGAAAGAATACCTGGGCATCTTCCCCTTCGGACCTGATTTCCGTCGGCAGACAATAAATCAATTTTTGAACGGCGACGCTCGACCACGTTCGAAACGACTCGCTTGACTCCTTGGGCTTGTCATTGAGCAACCAGGCATCGATGTATTGCGGAGTGAATCGTTGCGTGAAATCACGCACCAGCTTGCCAGGCTTTTCGGGGGCTTGTTTGAATTCGGATAATGCCCACTCACGCCCAAACGGTTTCACGGAAAACAGAAAAGTTGAAAACTCAGAAAAATCGCCAGTGACCTCGATGCACTTTTGATTTTTGAGGCTTTGACCGCTGACCGAAAGCCCTTCCAGCCAACCTTTGAAACCCTTCTGACTGAAGAAAAGACACCGATCATCCTGGGTGGTCTTTTCTAGGACGATCGTCAGGCTCTCGCCTTCAATATCATCCCATGCCACGTTGGCAATCCGGAGCCGACCTGCAACCTCGGCGAATAATTCCAGCTCACCCAACCCGAGGTCTTCGACCTGACTGGCTATCGCCTTTAGCTCGACAACCAGCTCCGGAGCGTGATGAGTCACATTATCGATGCGGACGCTCTGAATCGACTCGGTCAGTGTTGACCCAGGTAGATGCGCGAGCTTTCGAAAAAAGCCGCTGATCTCGTCTCCAGTTTGTTTGCTCATAGTTCCTGCAAGCGACTCGTTCGAATGGTGACGATGGTTCCGTCATCCGTGTGCTGAACGTCAAGCAGGCCTTTAGCCCTCGCCGGCATGATTATTCGAATCCCCTCAGAGGTCATGTATTTCTTGTCCTCACTCAGGGGAAGTTCATCCTCGTCGTATGCAAAGGATTCGCCTGTCAGCTTGAGGCTGTCCAGCTCTTTATCAAACGTTTGACGAATGTCCTCACTGGCTTTGACGCCAAAAAAATCGATGAAGAATGCCTCGA
The DNA here is from genome assembly GCF_029959775.1 of Pseudomonas sp. PS01270. Taxonomy (NCBI): domain Bacteria; kingdom Pseudomonadati; phylum Pseudomonadota; class Gammaproteobacteria; order Pseudomonadales; family Pseudomonadaceae; genus Pseudomonas; species Pseudomonas sp. PS01270. The sequence continues at coordinate 24,403 of NZ_JASCPT010000032.1, forward strand.
CCTCAAACTCCTTTCTGGCTTTCGCGATTTCCACAATCTTGTCTGAGACCTTGGACGTAATAGCTCGGGGCAATTCCTCGGCGTGAGCCTTTACCGTTTTCCTGACGGCCTTAACAAGATCGCCTGTCATCTCCTTCGGATTACGCAGTCGCTCAACCCCGAGGAAATTCTTATAGAAATCGCTGATGCCAGCGCGACTCATGCGATCAATGATCACGACCTCGGCGTCATCGGCTTTAAGGTCTATCAGCGCCGACTTCTGCAGTGCCTTGGGTGATTCGGTAAAGTTGTTCGTTACCGCCTGGAGGATGGCCTTGGCACCTTCGCGAGTAAAAGTGACGACTTTCTCGGAGTCGTACTTGATCAGCGAATACAGCTTTCTGTCATTCACTTTCAATCCGATGACGATCAGGACACCCGTTTTCATCCGTTTGTCGCCCACGCGATGAAACTGGCGAGCCAGATTTTTAGAGATGTCTACAAAGGTATGCTCCCCTCTTTCCCAACTTTCGAGCTTTTCCTTGACCTGAGAATTCACCTTAAAAAGAAATTTGTTGCCCTTGAGCGTTTCTTTGATGCGGTCGATAAAAAACTGCTCAAAAGTCGCGAGGGGGGTGTCGTCGAATAGGATCGGGTCATCCGCTCCGTGGTGAACCACGTGGAATATAAAATTCTCGATCTTTAGCGCATTAACTTCGGCAGTCGTGAGAGTGGCCAAGCGATATCCTCGATGCGGGCAGAAAGATAGCTAAACGCCATCAACAAATCATCTAACCACCTTTTTTGTCGGATGCACAGCTCGTAGAATCCAAATCCACATCCGTATTTTACTGTACAAATATACACCCATAATTTGGCTACGCCAGTTCTCTCTAAGCCGTGCGCCAAGTCAAAACGACGCTGCCACGCGAGAACTGCCGATCCGGGTGAAACCGCGGCCACGCCGGCTACCAGGCGAACCTGGCCATATCTCCGTAAGCCTCCGCTCTCTTTTCGACCAAAATATCGAACGCGCCCATCCCATGCGACCAAGTAGCGTCGGCCGCTGCACTCACCAGTCAGCACTAGGCAGGCGGACACCTGCGCGTGCTGTTGTGCTCGACGCACTTCGCCTACCAGTGGCACGACGGCGCTTTTTGCCCTCCATTTTAATGATTTGCAGGGGACTGGGACGTACCTCTTCCATCAGTGAACTCAGTCTCTCCAGCTCGCCGATTGCCCGCAAAACAGCAATCAGGTTGATCAAGGTACCTTTCCCCTGATTAAGCAGCAGGTGCAATGTCTGACGGCTAATCGCCGCGTTCTCTGCCACCGTTTCGAGACTGATGTTCCTCTTTAACCGCAGCGTTTTCAGGCGCTCCCCAACGGTGAGTGCGAGGACTTGATCCGTTTGAACACGAAATCGCATAGCGTCTGCCTTCCTAGACATTAATCGGGTTAATCAGAGTTTACGTCAGCAATTCTAGACAATACAGTGCGATAAATTCCCACGCTGCTGCAATCAAGAACGCCCCCCTCCCCCATGACCTGCGTCGGCCACGCTCATGAGCTGCGCTGAGCAACCGAATCAGCTGTTTTTACCCTTCGCGTACCGTTTTAGTGGCCTCCTTAACGCCCAAGCGCCGCTGAGGTTTGAGAAACTTGCATTCACAAACCTCATTATTCGCCCGCTTGTTAAATAAATGCTGCCGCTTTACAGGTGTAATTACATGGCCCTTATCTCGTTACGAAATCGTCCATCGAGGAGTCATTTCGACTCGGACGTGCCGGCGCGTCGCCAGTCACCAAAAGGTTCGTTGGCGCCGACATAGCGCATCGCCGTGTGCACGTCGCGCCAACCGACATACTTCATCAAATCTTTCGGGCTCCATTGGTTGCGCGTGGCCCAGGTGGCAAACCCACGGCGCAGCGAATGGCCACTGTAGCGCTACCCGGCGACACCGCCGCGCGTTAACGCCCGGCGCAACACCCGGGACACGCTGTACGGATGTAACGCGGTCGGGGCCAGATGCCCCCAGCGATCAATGCTGCAAAACACCGGTCCAGCCTGCAATTGACTGAGCGCCAACCAGTCTTCAACGCCTGCACCAGAGATAGTCGTTTTAGCGCCGGCACACTGACGGTACGGCCCTGATGCTCAGGGTCGGTTTTACTGCTGGATAGAAACAGGCTCAGCCCTTCGCCCGGCAGCAATGGGTTGGTTACAATCAGCAGCCGGCACAAGTCGTGCAGCGAAAGGCCCGCCAAAAATCCAGCAAAAGCAAGGTCCAATTGCCACCAGCGCGTAGACGCACGACCAAGTCGAGCAATGTTGCCTCCAACTGCAGTGCCTTCTCGCATTGTTCCAGTTCGCGCGACTGCAAAAATCAAAACGAAGCAACCAAAATCATTCAACAATTTTAAAGTTTTTCTTTATTGTGTCTCTAAGTCTAGCAATTTCCAGTCCACCTTCACGAATCCGCGATTCTTGTTTAGTACTATAGTCAGCTAGCCTTTGTAATTTCAAATTCAGATCAGCTAATTCCTCCTTCAGTTGCAGGGTACGATGAAACCAGGAACCAGCTACATACCTCGCTTTCTTCAAACGCTTTTGAAGTTCTTTGAGCTCGTAATCTTTAGAAATTGATTGTTCTTGATGAACCACGACTACAGCAGTATCGCGATGTTTTTTGATGTCCCTCAATTCGGAGAATGGCCAACCCTCATTGATATCAAGCACCTCAGCATGGCTGGCGTTAATAAGAGAGTTTCTAGCTCTGAACGTCAAAGTGTTGCGATGAACCCCTGCCAATCGAGCTAGGTTTGATTTCGTCGCAGGTTGGGCCGGATCACTCCTAATTTCTTTCAGCGCCGACTCTATCGACTCTGTAATCTGCTCAAAGTCTTGGGCATTTCTAGCAGAAAAAGGAAGATTTTCAGTCGTCATCTAGTTTTACCTCCAGAACATTGCAAACTCGTTTTGCCTCCTCCGCGGCGGCCTCGAAATGGTCTTTAGCATATGCAAAGCGCGGATCTTTGGCTCTGCTACGACTTTCAGCCAACATCGCTTTCCACGCGGGACCATGGACCTCTTTAGTAATTATACTGTTAGAACACGCGGAGGGATTGCATTTTAGCTGTCCTAAGCAGGGAGGCTGTTCGCCACCGATCTTTTCGCTTTTCACTCCTGTACAGTATGCAAGACCCACATTTACCAAACTGATACTGTTGTCCACTAAGGTTTCGATCAGCCGATCCCTTTCAAAACCAGCATCAGTCATGCCTTTAAAAAAACTTATCCTTCTTTCATCTATTTCACCTGCCGCACCACCATAGATTTTTTGATTTGGATCAAAAACTCCCAAAGCCATATTCTTTTTTAATTCGCGGAAAAATTCGCTCGACTGCTGCGACTGAATAAGCTTAGCAGCGTTACCGTACGACAAAGTGACGTCTGAGGGCAATGAGACAACACGACTATATAGGTGCTTCATCTGAAAGCTAATATACGGCAAGCCCAACTTTACCCTAACAAGCTGTCGAGACAAGGAGTGCTTAAATTGATGGGTAGTGAATTCAACGCCATCAAAAACCCCATCATCATTAATGTTTTTTAAAAAACCATTAACTGCCCCAGACAGAGACTTATCTAAATAAGGTTGGTTTTTTCCTGTCACACAATTGCAAGGCGCGAATAAATAATTATTGTTCTTGAGAGGAGCTAGACATTTGAGAACTGCAATGGCGTCTTCCACTGCCGGTATTGCAACCCATGTATCGTCATATAGCTGATGGTCCCCGCGTTTTTTTGATACTCGACCTACCACACAGGGCACCCCCATGCGCTCCTCTAAACAATCAACCGTCATTGAAGCCATTTCCGAGTATCTTGGCCCGAGATATAGTCCTAACACACACAGCGCAGCACTATTGATCTGTGTAGTGTACTCCCGCATCGCGCCTGCAGGCCTTATTAGCGTTTTCTTGAGCTTCTCATACTCACTACGATGCTCCTTAGAGTAACCAAGTCCTCGAAGCCGGATATATATATCAAAGTCGTCAGCGAATGACTGGACTACCGTGCGGATTTTATCTGGCGCTTTGTAGAAACTATCATTATCGATATCTGCCTTTTGCAAACCGTACCGATCCATAAAATCATGTACACGACCGATAGATCTCTGGCTTAAAGCAGCAAATTGTTCATCTGAAAAAAAGCGTAGATCATCGACTGGTTTTCCGGCGGCAGTACTGCCCAATCCCTCATTTTTAAAGACCAAACTATCTAAATCATTTTGCGTTAGTGAAAATTTACGTTGCACCAAAATTGCAGAACGAAAGTGAAATGCCACCCTGAGACCACGCCGAATATCATTGACACTTCGGCAACCATGAGTTTTGGCAACAGAGAACAAGTCTACAAGCTGAAGCTCCGCGATACTCGATACCGATACTGGATCGGGAAAACGCTGAACAACTACAGCTGAAATAAAATCTAAAGCTCGCTTGATCTTCGGCATCAACGAATAAATTTTTGCATATCCGGGCCGCTCTGCCCCTTTGGAAAATACAAAACTACTAGGAGACAATATATATATACCGAATATAGTTTGCAATTCATGCCGGAGGGCATTACCAAAGGGATAGCCGTCCCAATTCAAAGTATACCTTGAACTCGATATTGACCGCGGAGCCCCTTTGACGTCGTCAGCAAAGTCCCAAAAGCTCTGAAAAATAAGAGACTTAGTGGAAACACGCAATCTAGAGAGATCGACCGTGTGCTCAAGAGCACCCTCAATAAGTGACGGAGGTGATATTAATACTTTTGCCATTACATCACCGATCGCAAAACGATAGTGTCAACAATACTATTAACATTCAACGATGCTCTTTCGGCCTCTAATAAGTCCTCTATTGCCCAGTCACTAGTTTCAGAATCCAATAGCCCATTTAGTATATGCAAATTCTGCTGTAATGCAGCACGATGAGGAGTTGAAGATACTCCCTGTTCGAACGCTACTAGATACTGCGCTCGCAGAGCAAATAAGCTTGGTAAATTTTCTCTGAATATCAACACATTCGGGCAACGTAAGCACATATTGAATATCGTACAAGCGCAACCATCCCCGATGCCGGCAGCTTTACGAATATTATTAGGTGGACTGAAAACATTTTTGCACATACTTAGTGGCGTAGAAAAAATCACATCATTGCGGCGTGAGGAATCCAACGCAATTGGTTTTGGGTTAATTTGAAAATCCCTTGCATTATCCCGAATCATGGACAATGCTGCTTTCACCTCCTTCCGCGCGATCGGATTAAAGTCATGAGAATCAATATACCGAAATGTCGTCAATATACTGGCATGCCCCAAAATATCTTTGACGATATAAACGTCGACTCCACGCCTTAAAAGCTGAGAAACTAAAGATGGCCTAAAGCGGGGAAGTGTCACATTCAGAGGTTCTCCCGTACGCCCAACAAGTTTGTAACGGCGTGAAAAATCGTTAGACCAGACAGTCAAACACTTATTGGGCATTAAATAATCCCTCTCCCGATATTTCCCACTCTTGCTTTGGTAAACAAACAGGAAGTTTCGGCTTTGAGTTGGTAACTTTTCTCGAAAGCGGCTTGTTAAATCAAGCAATTCCCCCCAAAGTTTTTTTATCGTTTTATTCTGATACCCATCCAGCGCCTGAATATCAGACTGAAAAAGCCCCAAATGCATCTCTGCTTCGCCACTCCCTCTAAGCTTCGAGTAGCGAAGATACGGCCGACCTGTAATTGGGTGACACTCTTGGTAACTGTCGATCTGCAAATTCAACGCTACCGAAGTATTCAGACCTGTGATAGATACAATTTTGAAGAGATAGGGCAAGATGTGCTCATAACCAATTCTTGAAGTTACACCCCATCGTTTATATAACTCATTTAGTCCTCCGTGATAATTCGTAGCCGAGGAAAAAAAATTTCGATGTTCAACACGTGTCTCAGGCAAGTTCTGCAGTGGTACACATTCAAGAATGTTTTCAAAATACCACCTCATATTATCTTCGTCGCGCCACCAGCCATGGAGGACAGATTTCCTTTTACCCTCCACACTTCTATTTTCAGGAGCAACTCCTAGACCAGTGACTTTGTAAGGCAACAAAAACCTTCTTACATTTCTAATATCACTATCCAGAGCATTCTCAATTTGTTCCATTTCACCTAAATCGTAAGGCAAACGAGCATCAGTTCCCCGCCCAGAACTAGCAACTGCTGAATCCAAATAATCTGTAATGCCTACGTGTTTCTCATCAATCGCCAAATTTATGACTTGCCGAAATGTAGATATCAAAGTGCCTAGATTATTGTTTGAAACACCAATATCTTCCAGAAATGCGCGAAACCTAATAAGACTGTATTCATCAATCCCTTTTCCAAGCAAATATAGTCTATCAACGCCATATCCAAGTCCCTCACTAGCCCACCTAATCACTTTGTTTAAGCACTGGGTGTAAGCATTTTTTGCGGACCTCGATGGGTTCACTCCCAATTTTTTGCTGAAGATCCACTTTATTTGAGCATAAGGATCATCCGTACTCGGCTCCGGTATAATCTCTAAGGAAAATGCATTCATAACTGCGCTCTTCTTTTTTTTGGCCGACCACGCCGTTCCACGCAAAGCCTTATGGGCAAGTACGTTTTGGTATATATATCTTGAGCTTCTTCAAACCTACTTTTTAACCCCCGCTCTTTGAGTTTGGAAAACATAGCAGCTGGTAGATGAGTATATTGCTCGGTAGACTTTATCGAAGAATGACCAAATTGAGTCTGAATTAAGACCATTTTCTCAATATAATCATTCCCCCACTCGCCCTGGAGTATAGAAAGTGCTGTACCATGACGTAAGCGATGTGGACTAATGATGCCCGCCGGAAAGCCTGCACGCTTCCGGGCGTCTGATATCATCTTCTGAACTGCCTTGGCAGTTAACGGTTTTTTTTTGATATTTAGAAACGCAGGCTTTACTGCATTTCCGCCTGAAAATCTGTATACAGCCGTATTATGGTAACGCTGTATTCTCGAAAATACAGCCCGAGAAATAAGCGAATAACGCTCTTTAATATGGTCCTTCCCAGAACCCTTGCTTCCTCTAATCAACAGAGGCAAATATTCGAATGTCTCATCAAAGCATTGTAATAGGTCGATATCGTGCTTCATGATTCGAGGTACTTCCGAAACCCTCACCCCCGTCTCGTACATGAAGTGCAGAACACACCTCTGTGACTCATGATTGAGTGCGCAGGCCAATTGGATAAACTGATTTTTCGTGATGAAGCGGGGCATTTTGCGTCGCGGCCTCCTCGTCATGTACCGACGTGACCAGCCACTTTCTGTCCTAATATGACCCGCCTGAGCAGTTGTCAGCCAAACAAAGAACTCCTTTAAGCTGACTTCTCGGTTCCTGACCGTACTGTCTGCAAAACCATCGTTCTGGAGCGACTTAAAGTACTTCTCGAGCCCGAGAGTGCTAATGGAGGTCAATAGCACGTCAATGGGAATTCGACTGTGCAGCTCAGAACTTCGCAAGTACTCGCAGAAATATTTGAGATTATTCCCGTACAACTCAATAGATTTCGGAGAATAATTTCTGGGACTTTCCACCAGTGAGCGGAGCCACGCTGAGGCGAGCTCAACAACTTCCCCTTGGTCATCAAATAGGGTCGGCCGCGAGGGTCTATTGCGCGACGGCTGAATCATGAAGAAATCCATCGTATGAACCCCTACAGATTGCTCCTGAATCAGTATGGGTGGGCACGACGATATGTCAAATCGTACTGTGCATGTTCATCATCCTCGCTAGCACTGGCAATACTGAAAAATAGGGCTACCCCTTATACTGTGCAAAAAAAAATTAGTGGTTTAAAAGAATGAAATCGGTGCGGATTGCGCCTTTGATCTTGTCCTTTTCGTACGCCACCAGATCGGTGGCCGGGTCAGCGACGGCTTCGGTCAGCTGCGCATGCCCGGCTTCGTCTTCCTCTTTGCTGTGCAGAAACTTGTGCGCGAGCTTCTCGAAACCCTCGAAGCACAGGTACGCGCCGCCGACCATCAACAGTGGTGTCACCAGCCACGGTACGAAAGCGCTGATCGCCAATGCCGACGGCACGAGGATCAGTTTGTTGACGAACGAGCCCTTGGCCACCGCCCACACCACGGGAATTTCCCGCTCGGCGCGCACGCCCGATACCTGCTGGGCATTGAGCGCCAGATCATCACCGAGCACTCCGGCGGTCTTCTTCGCGGCCATCTTGGTCATCAATGCAACGTCATCCAGAACGGTGGCGATGTCATCGATCAGCACCAGCAAACTGCTTCCTGCCATGAATCCTGTTTCCTTCTGTGTATGAATGTTGCCAAGCATAACGCGACCGCCGGCCACAGGCTGCATTGTTGAGCGCCGCTCAAGGCCGGTGCTACCATGCGCCACCGCCAGAACAGGCAAGGAACCACCGGGTTTATGAGCACAATCCGCGAGCGTAACAAAGAACTGATCCTGCGCGCCGCCAGCGAAGAGTTTGCCGACAAGGGCTTCGCGGCGACCAAAACCAGCGACATCGCCGCCAAGGCGGGATTGCCCAAGCCCAACGTCTACTACTACTTCAAATCCAAGGAAAACCTCTACCGCGAGGTGCTGGAAAGCATCATCGAGCCGATTCTGCAGGCCTCGACCCCGTTCAACCCGGACGGCGTGCCGAGCGAGGTGCTGAGCGGCTACATCCGCTCGAAGATCCGCATCTCCCGCGACCTGCCCTACGCCTCCAAGGTGTTCGCCAGCGAAATCATGCACGGCGCCCCGCACCTGAGCGCCGACCTGGTCGAGCAGCTAAATGCCCAGGCCAAGCACAACATCGCCTGCATCCAGAGCTGGATCGACCGCGGCCAGATCGCCCCGATCGACCCCAACCACCTGATGTTCAGCATCTGGGCCGCGACCCAGACCTACGCCGACTTCGACTGGCAGATTTCCGCAGTGACCGGGAAAGACAAGCTTGATGAAGCCGATTATGAAGCGGCGGCGCAGACGATTATCCGGTTGGTGTTGAAGGGGTGTGAGCCGGATCGGTGAGATCGGGGGAACCGCTTCGCGAGCAGGCTCGCTCCCACATTTGGACCTATGGTGCTCTCAAATCACCTGTGGGAGCGAGCTTGCTCGCGAATGGAGCGACTCGGTCTGCCTATCAGCCCAAATCGCATGCCACAGCGGATAATCGCTAAACCTTTGCACTAAACCTGCCCGCAACGGGTTAGCCACAACATATCGAGCCATTTGCACCAAATCATCCTCCCGCCGCAGTGCGCGATCGTGAAACCCATGCTGCCAGAGGGTGCCTTTTCTACCCGCAGCCGTGTTCACAGCACGCGCGCTTAAGGACTTTGTCCTTTGCATCAGTTCACTCAAGGAACCCTGCTTCAAATCGATCAACCAGTGAAAGTGGTCGGGCATAACCACCCATGCCAACGAGTCGGCAAACCCCAGTTCCTCGGCGTTTCGAAATTGGTCACCGACTAACTTACCTAATGCAAAATCGCGGAAAACAGGTTCGCGATGAAGTGTGTTGGCGGTCAGTAGATATAAGCGGTTAGGTTCGTCGTAACGGCCAATGCGCAGGCGATGCGAGGCTGATAGTTTTGGCATTCCTTTGCCCCTTTCATGAGAAGACTCGAAAGATTAGATCCAAAGCACAGACAGGAGGCGGACAGACGTTGGCTAAATGTGTCTGTTAAATCGCCTTCGCGAGCAAGCTCGCTCCCACAGGGGTTTTCGGACACTGAACATTTCATGTACACCTCCTAACCCAATGAGCGAGCCTGCTCGCGAAAGCGGTTATTCAGACACTGACATTCAAACAGCCACCCCGCCATCCGCCCGCAAATCCAGCGCCTCCACGGCTTTAATTGCCACCTGCTCATCCACATCCGACAAATCCCCACTGATCCCGATCGCGCCTAGCACTTCACCCGCCTGGTTGCGAATCAATACGCCACCCGGTGCCGGCACTACGCTGCCCTGCCCCATGCTGTTCAACGAAGAAAAAAACGCCGGGCGTTGTTGAGCGTCCTGGGCGAGCAGGCGTGAGCCTTTACCCAAGGCGATGGCACCCCAGGCTTTGCCGATGGCGATGTCGGGGCGCAGCAGGCTGGCGCCGTCTTCGCGTTGCAGGGCGATCAGGTGGCCGCCGTTATCGAGTACCGCGATGGTCAGCGGTGCGGCGTTCATGCCGCGTCCTGCGTTGATGGCTTCGCTGACCAGGTTGACTGCGACTTTCAAGGTTAAAGCGCTCATGGTGCCGTCCTCATTTTGTTATAGGGAAAGTCGTGGGACTGCGCGTTTGTGCCGCAGTCCGATGACACAAATAGAACACAATGAGTTATTTTTTTGTATACAATAATTCTCGAAAAGCGCCACATGCGACGAAAAGCCACAGCACAGCGGGCTTCCGACGAATGAAACAGACGCTTGAGAAAATGGATTGACCTGCGCCGTCCGCCGTGAATACACTCTGCGCAAAGCCACTTGTATACAATTACAAAACGTAAAGAGGCACAAAACCATGAGCAAAATGAGAGCAATCGAAGCCGCCGTTCTGGTGATGCGCCGTGAAGGGGTTGATACCGCTTTTGGCATCCCGGGCGCAGCGATCAACCCGCTGTACTCCGCCTTGCAGAAGGTCGGTGGCATCGATCACGTCCTTGCTCGCCACGTTGAAGGCGCCTCGCACATGGCCGAGGGCTACACCCGCACCAAGGCCGGCAACATCGGCGTGTGCATCGGCACGTCCGGCCCTGCCGGTACCGACATGGTTACCGGGCTCTACAGCGCCTCGGCCGACTCGATTCCAATCCTCTGCATCACCGGGCAAGCACCCCGCGCCCGTATGCATAAAGAAGACTTCCAGGCAGTCGACATCACCAGCATCGTCAAGCCAGTGACCAAGTGGGCGACCACGGTTCTGGAACCGGGCCAAGTGCCTTACGCGTTCCAGAAAGCCTTCTATGAAATGCGCTCCGGCCGTCCAGGCCCTGTACTGATCGACCTGCCGTTCGACGTGCAGATGGCCGAAATCGAATTCGACATCGACGCTTACCAACCGCTGCCATTGGCCAAACCGACCGCAACCCGCGTACAGGTCGAGAAGGCTCTGGCCCTGCTGGATCAGGCCGAGCGTCCATTGCTGGTCGCAGGCGGCGGCATCATCAACGCCGACGCCAGCGACCTGCTGGTCGAGTTCGCCGAGCTGACAGGTATTCCGGTCATCCCGACCCTGATGGGCTGGGGCACCATCCCTGACGACCACCCGCTGATGGTCGGCATGGTTGGTCTGCAGACTTCGCACCGTTACGGCAACGCCACCATGCTGAAATCCGACGTAGTGCTGGGCATTGGTAACCGTTGGGCCAACCGCCACACCGGTTCGGTTGACGTGTACACCGAAGGTCGCAAGTTCATTCACGTCGACATCGAAGGCACGCAGATCGGCCGCGTGTTCACCCCGGATCTGGGCATCGTTTCCGACGCCGCCGCAGCACTGACCGTGTTCATTGAAGTCGCCCGTGAATGGCAAGCCGCCGGCAAGCTGAAAAACCGCAGCGCCTGGCTGCAGGATTGCCAGCAGCGCAAGGCCAGCCTGCATCGCAAGACCCACTTCGACAACGTGCCGGTCAAGCCGCAGCGCGTTTACGAAGAAATGAACCAGGTTTTCGGCAAGGACACCTGCTACGTCAGCACCATTGGTCTGTCGCAGATTGCCGGCGCGCAGTTCCTGCACGTCTACAAGCCGCGTCACTGGATCAACTGCGGTCAGGCCGGCCCGTTGGGCTGGACCATTCCGGCGGCGCTGGGCGTGGTGAAGGCCGATCCGAACCGCAAAGTCGTGGCCCTGTCGGGGGACTATGATTTCCAGTTCATGATCGAAGAACTGGCGGTCGGCGCTCAGTTCAAACTGCCGTACATCCACGTTGTGGTGAACAACTCGTACCTGGGCCTGATCCGTCAGGCCCAGCGCGGGTTCGAAATGGACTACTGCGTGCAGCTGTCCTTCGATAACCTGAATGCGCCGGAACTCAACGGTTACGGGGTTGACCACATCGCAGTCGCCGAAGGCCTCGGCTGCAAGGCACTGCGTGTGTTCGAACCGTCGGAAATCGCCCCTGCCCTGCGCAAGGCCGAACAGATGATCGAAGAGTTCAAGGTGCCGGTGATCGTCGAGATCATTCTGGAGCGTGTGACCAACATCTCCATGGGTACCGAGATCAACGCGGTCAACGAGTTCGAAGACCTGGCACTGGTCGGCAATGACGCGCCGACCGCGATTTCGTTGCTTGACTAACTGCTGACCGCTCTCCCTGCGGGAGCGAGCCTGTGTGGTGAGGGGATTTATCCCCGTTAGGGCGCGAAGCGGCCTCAAAACCTGAAACCGCGGCGTATCAGGTACACCGCATACAATGGTTTACGACTGCTTCGCAGCCGAACGGGGATAAATCCCCTCGCCACAGCTCGCTCCCCCAGGGGATCCTCACAAGATTTACGGGAGACCACCATGCCGCGTTTCGCAGCCAACCTGTCCATGCTGTTCACCGAACAGGATTTCCTTGCCCGTTTCGACGCCGCCGCCAAGGCCGGTTTCAGTGGCGTGGAATACCTGTTCCCGTACGACTTCAGCTCGGCTGAAATCAAGGCAAAACTCGAGGCCAACGGGCTGACCCAAGTGCTGTTCAACCTGCCGGCCGGTGACTGGGCCAAGGGCGAGCGCGGTATTGCCTGCCTGCCGGATCGGGTCGAAGAGTTCCGCGCCGGGGTCGATCTGGCGATCGCTTACGCACAAGTGCTGGGCAACACCCAGGTCAACTGCCTGTCCGGCATCCGCCCGCAAGGCGTTGACGATGCCACCGTGGAAAAGACCTTCGTCGCCAACCTCAAATACGCCGCCGACAAGCTGCAAGCGGCGGGCATCAAACTGGTGATGGAAGCGATCAACACCCGCGACATTCCCGGTTTCTACCTGAACAACACGGCGCAAGCCCTGTCGATTCGCGAGCAGGTCGGCAGCGCCAATCTGTTCCTGCAATACGACATCTACCACATGCAAATCATGGAAGGCGATCTGGCCCGCACCCTGCAATCGCACCTGGGCGAGATCAACCATGTGCAACTCGCGGACAACCCGGGGCGCAACGAGCCGGGCACCGGTGAGATCAACTACCGCTTCCTGTTCGAACACCTTGATCGCATCGGTTATCAGGGTTGGGTGGGTTGCGAGTACAAACCGCTGACCACCACCGAAGCGGGCCTGGGTTGGTTGAAATCACACAACGCAATTTGATTGACCACGCATTGCAAAAAATCTGGGGCAGCTGCGCTGCCCAACGGGGATAAATCCCCTCGCCACAAAAGCTCACCAGCCATGGGTTGGGGGCACGACAAAAACAAGAGGATTTTCTCATGGCTAAAATCGGATTCATCGGCACCGGCATCATGGGCCACCCAATGGCGGCGAACCTGCAGAAAGCCGGTCACAGCCTGTTCCTGTCGCAACACCACGACGCGGCCCCGGCCGATCTGGTCGCCGCTGGCGCCGTCGCCCTGGCCAACCCGCGTGAAGTGGCGCAGGAAGCCGAATTCATCATCGTCATGGTTCCGGATACCCCGCAGGTCGATGACGTGCTGTTCCGCGCCGACGGTGTTGCCGCCGGTATCGGCAAAGGCAAAGTGGTCATCGACATGAGCTCGATTTCGCCGACCGCCACCAAAGCCTTCGCCGCCAAGATCAACGAGAAAGGCGCGCAGTACCTCGACGCGCCAGTGTCCGGCGGTGAAGTCGGTGCCAAAGCCGCCACCCTGAGCATCATGGTCGGTGGCGACGCCGAGGCCTTCGAGCGCGCCCTGCCGCTGTTCCAGGCCATGGGCAAGAACATCACCCTGGTCGGCGGCAATGGCGACGGCCAGACCGCCAAAGTGGCGAACCAGATCATCGTCGCGCTGAACATTCAGGCTGTCGCTGAAGCCCTGCTGTTCGCTTCGAAAAACGGCGCCGATCCGGCCAAGGTGCGTGAAGCGCTGATGGGCGGTTTCGCTTCTTCGAAGATTCTCGAAGTACACGGCGAGCGCATGATCAAAGGCACCTTCGATCCGGGCTTCCGCATCAGCCTGCACCAGAAGGACCTGAACCTGGCCCTGCAAGGCGCCAAGGAGCTGAACATCAACCTGCCGAACACCGCCAATGCCCAGCAGGTATTCAGCACCTGCGCGGCCATCGGTGGCAGCAACTGGGACCACTCGGCGCTGATCAAGGGCCTGGAACACATGGCCAATTTCTCGATTCGCGACAATAAATAAAGCCTGCCCCGTCGCTCGTTCCCACGCTCCGCGTGGGAATGCAGCCCGGGACGCTCCGCGTCCCTGCCGAAGCGGACGCAGAGCGTCCATTGAGGCATTCCCACGCAGAGCGTGGGAACGATCATCAGCATTAACCAAGAACAATAAGATTGGGAGCCCGCCATGTCGGTCGATCCGCAACAACTGCTGCGCGAGCTGTTTGCCACAGCCATCGACGCGGCCCATCCGAACCAAGTCCTCGAAACCCATTTGCCCGCCGATCGTACCGGCCGGGTGATCGTCATCGGCGCCGGCAAAGCCGCTGCTGCCATGGCGCAAGTGGTCGAGCGCTGCTGGGAGGGTGAAGTCACCGGCCTGGTGGTGACCCGCTACGGCCACGGCGCTCCGTGCGAAAAAATCGAAGTGGTCGAAGCCGCACACCCGGTGCCGGATGCGGCGGGTCTGGCCGTGGCCAAACGTGTGCTGGAGCTGGTCAGCAACCTGACTGAAGACGACCGCGTTATCTTCCTGCTCTCCGGCGGCGGCTCTGCCCTGCTCGCCCTGCCAGCCGAAGGCATCACCCTTGCCGACAAGCAGTCGATCAACAAAGCCCTGCTCAAATCCGGCGCGACCATCGGCGAGATGAACTGCGTGCGCAAGCACCTCTCGGCGATCAAGGGCGGCCGCCTCGGCAAGGCCTGCTGGCCGGCGACGGTTTACACCTACGCGATTTCCGATGTGCCGGGCGACCTCGCCACCGTCATCGCCTCCGGCCCGACTGTGGCCGATCCGAGCACTTCGGCCGAGGCGCTGGCGATCATCAAGCGCTACGGCATCGACATTCCCGCCTCCGTGCGTACCTGGCTGCAAAGTCCGGAATCGGAAACGGTCAAACCCGGCGCCCCAAGCCTGGCGCGCAGTCATTTCCAGTTGATCGCCCGCCCGCAGCAATCGCTGGACGCGGCGGCGGTGAAATGCCGGCAGGCCGGTTTCAGCACCTTGATTCTCGGCGACCTCGAAGGCGAATCCCGTGAAGTGGCGAAAGTCCACGCCGGCATCGCCCGACAGATCATCAATCACGGCCAGCCACTGGCGGCGCCGTGCGTGATTCTCTCCGGCGGTGAAACCACGGTAACCGTGCGCGGCAATGGCCGTGGCGGACGCAATGCCGAATTCCTCCTCAGCCTGACCGACAGCCTCAAAGGCCAGCCCGGCGTCTACGCGCTGGCCGGCGACACCGATGGCATCGACGGCTCGGAAGACAACGCCGGCGCGATCATGACCCCGGACAGCTACGCCCGCGCCGCCGCACTGGGTCTGAGCGCCAGCGACGAGCTGGATAACAACAACGGCTACGGCTACTTCCAGGCGCTCGATGCACTGATCGTCACCGAGCCGACCCGCACCAACGTCAACGACTTCCGCGCCATTCTGATCCTTGAGAACTGCAAATCATGACGCCTGATAAAAAGGTCAAAATCCTCGCCACCCTCGGCCCCGCCGTCGACGGTATCAACGACATCCGCGAGCTGGTCGAGGCCGGGGTCAACATCTTCCGCCTGAACTTCAGCCACGGCGATCACGCCGACCACGCCAAGCGCTATCAATGGATCCGCGAAGTCGAGCGTCAGCTCAACTACCCGCTGGGCATTCTCATGGATCTGCAAGGACCGAAACTGCGTGTCGGCAAATTCGCTGATGGCAAGGTGCAGTTGCATCGCGGTCAGGCGTTCCGTTTGGATCTTGATACGACAGCGGGCGATGAACGCCGGGTCAACCTGCCGCATCCGGAGATCATTGCCGCGCTGGAAGCCGGCATGGACCTGCTGCTCGACGACGGCAAGCTGCGTCTGCGCGTGGTCACCAAGTACGCCGATGCGATCGACACCACCGTGCTCAACGGCGGCGAACTGTCTGATCGCAAAGGTGTGAACGTGCCGCAAGCGGTGCTCGACCTCAGCCCGCTGACCGCCAAGGATCGCCGCGATCTGAGCTTCGGCCTGGAACTGGGGGTGGATTGGGTCGCGCTGTCGTTCGTGCAGCGCCCGCAGGACATTGTCGAAGCCCGCGCATTGATCGGCGACAAGGCGTTTCTGATGGCGAAAATCGAGAAGCCTTCGGCGGTCGAGCAACTGCGTGAGATTGCTGAGTTGAGCGACGCGATCATGGTCGCGCGCGGCGATCTTGGTGTGGAAGTGCCGGCGGAGAGCGTGCCGCAGATTCAGAAAAACATCATCACCACCTGCCGCGCGCTGGGCAAACCGGTGGTGGTGGCGACACAGATGCTCGAGTCAATGCGCTTCTCCCCTGCCCCAACCCGTGCCGAGGTGACTGACGTCGCCAACGCCGTGGCCGAAGGCGCCGATGCGGTGATGCTCTCGGCGGAGACCGCGTCCGGTGAGTACCCGCTGGAAGCCGTGCAGATGATGAGCAAGATCATCCGTCAGGTGGAGAACGGCCCGGATTATCAAACCCAGCTCGACGTCAGCCGTCCGAAAGCCGAGGCGACGGTTTCCGATGCGATCAGCTGTGCGATCCGCCGGATCAGCAACGTGCTGCCGGTGGCGGTGCTGGTCAATTACAGCGAGTCCGGCGCCTCGACGTTACGCGCATCGCGCGAGCGGCCAAAAGCACCGATCCTCAATCTGACGCCGAACCTGCAAACCGCGCGGCGCTTGAGCGTAGCGTGGGGCATTCATTCGGTGGTCAATGATCGCCTGCGTCAGGTCGACGAAGTCTGCTCGACCGCACTGGAGATTGCTCAGGCGCAAGGCATGGCCGAGCGTGGCGACACGCTGCTGATCACCGCCGGCGTGCCGTTCGGGCAGCCGGGGTCGACCAATTCGCTGCGGATCGAAACGTTGATTTAACCCCCCACCATGATCGTTCCCACGCTCTGCGTGGGAATGCAGCCCGGGACGCTCCGCGTCCCAAGAGCAGACGCAGAGCGTCCATTGAGGCATTCCTTTGCGGCGCGTGGGAACGATCTGCACCGAATGAACTGCCATGCCTGCCAATCACTTCAACACCCACTGCCCCGACTGGGCCGAGGCTTTGCTCAACGGTTTCAGTCAGATTTTCTTTCAGCGCCATCCGCTGTGCGGCCTGCTGTGTCTGTTGGCGATTCTGCTGACCGCGCCGGTACTGTTCGCCGGGGCGCTGCTCGGTGGCGTTGCCGGTCTGCTCACCGCGCAGCGGCGCAACTACGCCAAGGCCGATCGCCAGGCCGGGTTGTTCAGCTACAACGGCGTGCTGCTCGGCCTGCTGCTGAGCCTGTATTTCCCTTGGTCGCCACTGCTGCCGCCGTTGATTCTTGCAGCGGGCGGCTTGAGTGCGATGCTCACTCAGCAATGGCTCAAACACGTGTACCACAGTCGCGCCATACCGGCGTATACCTCGCCGTTCGTGGCGCTCAGCTGGGTGCTGCTGGTGTTCGCCGAGCCGTCCACACCGGCGGCATCGGTCGACCTGAACACGACGAATCTGCTGGCCGCTGAACTGCGCGGATTCGGCCAGGTGATGTTCCTCGACCATCCATTGGCCGGGGCGTTGATCGTCAGCGGTTTGCTGCTCGCCGATCGCCGCGCGTTCTGCTGGGCGCTGCTGGCGTCGGCGATCGGCCTCGGCTCGAGTCTGCTGCACCACGAAACGTCCGCCGCACTGCTCGGACTCGGTGGCTACAACGCCGTACTCGCCGCCCTCGCCTTCAGCGCTCAACGGCAACATCCGTGGCTGCCGCTGCTGGCAATTGTCCTGGCACTGCTGGTGACGCCGCTGTTTGCTGCCCTTGGATTGGCGACGCTGACCGCGCCGTTCATCCTCGCCTGCTGGTTGATTCGTGCCGGCATTCAAATGCTTGGCAAAGCGTCGCTTGCGCATGAGTCTTGCGCTCACGAGGAGAATCACCCTAGGCTGCGCTGATCTTCGATTCAGGCGTTATCCATGGACAGCAGCAACAATTGGCGCGAACGGCTTTACGTCATGATCTTCCAGAGCGACACCCCGGCCGGGCGTCGCTTCGACGGCATCCTGCTGGTGATCATCCTCGCCAGCCTGGTGATCGTGATGCTCGACAGTATCGACAGCATTCACCGTAATTACGCCGACGTTCTGGCCTATATCGAGTGGGGCTTCACGGCGATTTTCCTCGGCGAATACATCCTGCGTCTGTACTGCTCGCCCAAGCCGCTGCGCTATGCCTTCAGCTTTTATGGCCTGGTGGATCTGCTGGCGATCGTGCCGGGCATCCTCGCGCTGTATTACAGCGATGCGCAGTATCTGCTGATCATCCGCATCATTCGGATGCTGCGGATTTTCCGCGTGCTCAAGCTCAGCCCGTATCTCAAGCAAGCCAACTATCTGATGTCGGCGCTGCGTGGCAGCAAGCAGAAAATCGTCGTGTTTCTGGTCAGCGTGTGCACGCTGGTGACGGTGTTCGGCACGCTGATGTACGTGATCGAAGGCCCGGAACATGGCTTCACCAGCATTCCCAAAGGCATCTATTGGGCGATCGTGACCTTGACCACTGTGGGCTTCGGCGACATCGTGCCGAAGACGCCGCTGGGCCAGGTGATTTCTTCGCTGGTGATGATCACCGGTTACTCGATCATAGCCGTGCCCACAGGGATTTTCACCGCTGAGCTGGCCAACGCCATGCGCGGCGAACAGCTGCAACATGACTGCCCGGGCTGTCAGAAAAAGACCCACGAGCAGAGCGCAGCGTTCTGTTCCCGCTGCGGCAGTCAGCTGTTCAAGAAAGTGGAATAAGCACAGAGCTTTTTAATCTTTAAGCGACTATGCGAGGCCCGCTATAGTCGCTGGCAAATCGCCTCATTTTTGACACGACACCCCACAGAACAAGGAATGCGCAGTGAAAAAACTCTTTGGCGCCTCACTTCTCGCCGTCGGCCTGGCCTTGGCCAACATCGCCCAGGCAGCACCGACGCTGCTCAACGTTTCCTACGACGTGATGCGCGATTTCTACAAGGACTACAACACTGCGTTCCAGAAGCACTGGCAAGCCGAGCACAACGAAAACATCACCGTGCAGATGTCCTTCGGCGGCTCGAGCAAGCAGGCGCGTTCGGTGATCGACGGCCTGCCGGCTGACGTCATCACCATGAACATGGCCACCGACATCAACGCCCTCGCCGACAACGGCAAACTGGTCCCGGACAACTGGGTCACGCGCCTGCCGAACAACAGCGCACCGTTTACCTCGGCCACGGTGTTCATCGTCCGCAAGGGCAACCCGAAAGCCTTGAAAGACTGGCCGGACCTGCTCAAGGACGGCGTTCAGGTCATCGTGCCCAACCCGAAAACTTCCGGTAATGGCCGCTACACCTACCTGTCAGCCTGGGGCTACGTGCTGAAAAACGGCGGCGATGAGAACAAGGCCAAGGATTTCGTCGGCAAGCTGTTCAAGCAGGCGCCGGTGCTCGACACCGGTGGCCGCGCCGCCACCACCACGTTTATGACCAACCAGATCGGCGACGTACTGGTGACCTTCGAAAACGAAGCGGAAATGATCGCCCGCGAGTTCGGTCGCGATCAGTTCGAAGTCATCTACCCGACGGTCTCAGCGGAAGCCGAGCCACCGGTTTCGGTGGTCGACAAAGTGGTCGACAAGAAAGGCTCCCGCGCTGCGGCTGATGAGTATCTGAAGTACCTGTGGTCGCCGGAAGGTCAGGAAATTGCGGCGGCCAACTATCTGCGTCCGCGTGACCCGGCGGTGCTGGCGAAGTACACCGATCGCTTCCCGAAAGTGGATTTCCTTTCGGTGGAGAAGACCTTTGGTGACTGGCGCACGGTGCAGAAAACCCACTTCAATGATGGTGGCGTGTTCGATCAGATTTATACCGGGCAGTAAGGCTTGATCTGAAAAAATCAAAAGGCGACCCACCGAGGTCGCCTTTTTGTTGCGTGGGAATACCGGTCATTACACTGCGTAATACCAGTTATCATCCGAAAACGTCTTCTGCCAGTCCACGTTGTCCATTAGCCTCAGCCCTTTCCTGTGCCCGACCCGAGATCCCCTATGACCACCACTCCTCACGCAATGACCCGAGGCATGGTCCTGCTGTTCGCGTTCTGCTGCGGCGCCATCGTTGCCAACATCTACTATGCACAACCGATCATCGGCCTGATCGCGCCGGACATCGGCCTCTCCGACACCATGGCCAGTTTCATCGTCTCGCTGACGCAGATCGGCTATGCGTTGGGCCTGTTCTTTCTGGTGCCATTGGGGGATCTGCTGGAAAACCGGCGGCTGATGATCATCACCACGGTCGTGGCGATTGCCAGTCTGCTTGGCGCAGCGTTTACCGAGCAGCCGAACGTGTTCCTGCTGATCTCGTTGCTGGTCGGCTTCAGCTCGGTGTCGGTGCAGATCCTGATTCCGCTGGCCGCGCATCTTGCGCCGGAAGAATCCCGTGGCCGGGTGGTGGGCGGGATCATGGGCGGTTTGCTGCTGGGCATTCTGTTGGCGCGACCGGTGTCGAGTGTGGTCGCCGATCACCTCGGCTGGCGCGCCATGTTCATGATCGCCGCAGCGTTGATGGCGGCAATCAGCGTGGTGCTGGCACTGACCGTGCCCAAGCGCCAGCCGGATCACAGCGCCACCTATGGCCAGTTGATCGGTTCGCTATGGACACTGCTGCGCCAGCAACCGGTGCTGCGTCAGCGGGCGTTTTATCAGGGCTGCATGTTCGCCACGTTCAGCCTGTTCTGGACCGCCGTGCCGCTGGAGCTGGCACGCAACCATGGCCTGTCGCAAAGCGAGATCGCGATCTTCGCTCTGGTGGGCGCCATCGGTGCCATCGCCGCGCCAATCAGCGGCCGCCTCGCCGATGCCGGCCACACACGCATCGCCTCGCTGCTGGCCATGCTCTTCGCCAGCCTGAGCTTCCTGCCCGCCTTCATCCATCCGGCCTACAGCGTCATCGGCCTGGCCGTGACCGGCGTGGTGCTGGACTTCTGCGTGCAGATGAACATGGTCCTCGGCCAACGCGCGGTGTACTCGCTGGACGCGAAAAGTCGTGGCCGTTTGAACGCGCTGTACATGACCAGCATCTTCATCGGCGGCGCCTTCGGCTCCTCGGTGGCCAGTGCGGTGTACGAGCATGGCGGCTGGTTGTGGATCGTGATTGTTGGTAGCGTCTTTCCGCTGTTGGCGTTGTTGCGGTTTCTGAGTGTTTCACGACGCGCTTCATTGGCCACGGCTTAAGGCTTCAAAAGCTTCGCGAGCAAGCTCGCTCCCACAGGTTTTGGGTGACCTTCGAATCACTGCAATGCACAAAACCAGTGTGGGGGCGGGCCGGCGCGCCACGCCGGGTGGGAGGCCCCACAAACTGGCGG
>NZ_JASCPT010000033.1:0-45120 GCF_029959775.1 Pseudomonas sp. PS01270
CGAAAGCGTCGTGACAATCAAATAATCGAGTGACTGACACAACCCATTCGCGAGCAGGCTCGCTCCCACATGGTTTTGCGGCGTAATTGCCCCTGCTCGTTCACCGCTTCGCCCGTTACACTACCGCCACTTTTTCACCCCCGAACACCTCCACCCGCTTCAAGGAACGTACCCATGGGATGGTTTAAAGACTTGCTCGGCACCAGCAATTGGCAGACCGCTGCGCCAACGAGCACTGGCGCCAGCGGCCCGCTGGGCATGGCACAAGGCAAAGGCGTGCGCTTCGACACGACCCTGGCATTGCTGCTGGAAGGCTCGACTTCGGTGCGGGTGCCATTCGATCAAGCGGTGTGGAGCGCCGGTTGGGTCGATCTCGGCCAGTCCAACAAGCTGCACCGCTACTACATGAACGACGAGGATTTCTGGGTGCAGATCCACGTCACCGGCGATGATCAGGTCGAGTCGGTCACCCTGTTCAATTACCTCAGCTATGTAACGGTCAACAGTGACGCCGAACTGCAGCGTCTGGCCGGCCCGAACAGCCTGATCGGTCTGCCGACCTACCACCACGACGGTGTTGAATACACCCGTGAATGGGGCACTGAGTTGCATCAGACCGAACTGGTGCCAATGACCGAACACGTGGTCAACCCGGACGAGTCCTACACCATCAAGCACCACGCCATGCTGTACGCCCGCGACACCGGCCTGACCGATCGCCGCGAACTGCTGCTGTTCTCCGTCGAACAGGACGAAGAAGGCACCGTCAGCCTGAGCACCTCGCTGGGCATCTCGCTGTACACGACTGATTTGAGCGCCATCTAAAAAAGGAAGTTTTTCATGCTGGAAGTCTTGGCCGTTTCCCTGAACAAAACCGCGCTGGTCGGTTTTGTCGTCTACCTGATCGGCGCCGTGTTGCTGTTCATGCTGTTTCAATTCGTCTACACGCGCATCACCGCGCACAAGGAATTCGAACTGATCCGTGCCGGCAACACTGCCGCCGCCATTGCCCTGTCCGGGGCGATCATCGGTTTCGCGATTCCGGCGAGCAACGTGATCGCCTACTCGGTCAACGTGCTCGACTTCGTCCTCTGGGCAGTCATCGCTGCAGTCGTGCAGCTGTTGGCGTTCGTTGCGACCGGGCTGGTGCTCAAGGGCACTTCCCAGCGCATCGCCAACGGCGAAGTCGCGGCCGGCATCTATGTGGCTGCCGTGGCGATCAGCGTCGGCATGCTCAATGCCGCGTGCATGACCCCGTCCCACTGACCGGCAGGAAGCCTCTCGATGAAACGCAGCAAATACGTGCAATTGTCCCTCGCCGCGTCGGTGGCGATGGCGATTTCCGGTGAAGCAGCGGCGCTGGATCAGCCGCGCAACTTCCAAAGCGTTGAACAGTGTGTCGACGCCGAATTGGCCGCCGATCTCTGCTCCAGCGCCTACGTCGCCGCCCTGAACGAGCACCGGCGCATCGCCCCGGCCTACACCGACAAGGCCAAGTGCGACGCAGACTTTGCCGCTGGCTGGTGTCAGAAAAATTCCGATGGCCGTTTCGTGCCGAAACTCGGCGGCTTCAAAGTGCCCGGCAATGCCGAGACGCCGCAAGATCTCGATGCCATCGCCAATTCGCAAATGCCGGCGGGCGACACCACCAGCAGCAGTGCCAGCCACGGCGGCTCGCACTATTCCGGTGGCTCAGGTGGCGGCGGCAATGGCTGGCTGACCGGCTGGCTGATCGGCAACGCAATGAGCAACAACGCCGAACGCACCGTTTACCGTGATCGCGAAACGCGCCAGCCGTACAACACCTCAACGCAGTACCGCCGAGCTGACACAACCTCGCGCAGCCAGTCGGATTACGAGAGCAGCAAGAGCAAACCGGTGAACGTTGCGTCGTCGACTTCGCGCGGCGGTTTCGGCAGCCAGTCCAGCGCCCGCAGCGGTTGGGGTGGCTGGGGCAGCAGTTCCGGACGCTCGAGCAGCTGACATGAAAAAGATCCACTGCGCCGAGCGCCCCGACTGGAAACACACCGCCGAAAGCCTCGGTTTCCTGTTCCACACCATCGACGACGAACCGTACTGGGACGAAAGCGCCTACTACCAGTTCAGCCTCGCGCAGATCGAAAACGATCTCGAAGATCCGACCACCGAACTGCACGAGATGTGCATGGATCTGGTTGATCGCGTCGTCAACAGCGAGGAGTTGCTCGATCGCCTGAGTATTCCGGCGGGGTACTACGACATGATCCGCACCTCCTGGCGCGAGGGTCATCCGCATCTGTACGGGCGCATGGACTTTTCCTACAGCGGCAACGGGCCGGCGAAACTGTTGGAGCTCAACTACGACACGCCGACCAGCCTCTATGAAGCGGCGGCGTTTCAGTGGGGCTGGCTGGAGCAGTGCATCGAACGCGGCACCTTGCCCCGGCACGCCGACCAGTTCAACAGCATCGACACCAAGCTGCATCAGGCCTTCGCCGAATTGCAGTTGAAGCGGCCGTTCTACTTTGCCTCGATGAAGGACTCGGTCGAGGACAAAGGCACCACCGACTATCTGCGGCTGATCGCGGAAAAGGTCGGCATCGAATCACGCCATATCGATATCGAAGACATCGGCCTGACGGCTGAGGGTCGTTTCGTCGATCTGCAGGATCGCTGGATCCCGCACCTGTTCAAGCTGCACGCCTGGGAATTCATCTTCCACGAACCGTTCGGCGCAGCGATCGCCGAGTGCGACACGCAGTTTTTCGAACCGGCGTGGAAGGCGATCCTGTCGAACAAGGGTGCGCTGCCGCTGCTGTGGGAATTGCACAAGGGACATCCGAATCTGCTCGCTGCGCACCTTGATCCGAATCCGCAAAGTGCCGTACCAAAGGGCTGGGTGCGCAAGCCGTACTTTTCCCGCGAAGGCGCCAACATCGAACTGCAAACAGCGGAGGGTCTGATCGTCAAAGAGGACGGGCCTTACACCGATGCGCCGTTCATCTTGCAGGAGTTCGCACCGCTGCCGAAGTTTGGCGACAGCTACACGCTGATTGGCTCGTGGGTGATTGGTGATGAGGCGGCGGGGATTGGTGTGCGCGAGGACAATAGTCTGATCACCAAGGATTCCAGTCGATTTTTGCCGCACCTGATCCTGGATTAAGACGAAGTTACCTTGTGGGAGCGAGCCTGCTCGCGAAAGCGTCCTGTCAGTTACAGGTGCATCGACTGATCTGACGCCTTCGCGAGCAGGCTCGCTCCCACAGGAGATTGTGAGTAGCCAGGAATTTCCTGAACAAAAAAGGCCCGTCGTTTAAGCGACGGGCCTTTGTCATTCAAAGCGGTTACAGCGGCAAATCAGAACGGAATATCGTCATCGAAGCTGTCGAAATCCGGAGCCGGTTGCGGTGCGGCCTGCTGCGGTGCCGGAGCCGAACGCTGCTGTGGAGCCGACTGCTGCGGGCGTGGAGCCTGCTGACGTGGCGCCTGCTGCTGGTAGTTGTTGCCGCCGCCTTGCTGATCGCCCTGTTGTGGGCGGCCGCCGAGCAGTTGCATGGTGCCTTGCATGTCGACCACGATTTCGGTGGTGTAACGCTTGATGCCGTCCTTTTCCCACTCGCGGGTCTGCAGCTTGCCTTCGATGTAGACCTGCGAACCCTTGCGCAGGTATTCACCGGCAATCTCGGCCACCTTGCCGAACATCGACACACGGTGCCACTCGGTCTTCTCGACCTTCTGACCGGTCTGCTTGTCGGTCCATTGTTCGCTGGTGGCCAGACTCAGGTTGGTCACGGCATTACCGTTAGGCAGGTAGCGAACTTCGGGATCCTGGCCGCAAGTGCCGACCAATATGACTTTGTTAACCCCACGGGCCATAACGTTCTCCTAAGCGTCGCACGCAGCCCCGGCCGGGTTGTTGACCAGGCGTTCGAGGGTGCTGCGATCCACTAATTCTTTGTCCAGTTTGATGTAAACAGCCGCCTCTTCGGCGACTATCACTGCATCTGTTACCCCTACCAGGGCCTTGAGGCGCTCGACCAGACCCGCTTCGCGGATCGCTTCGGGCGACAACGGCAAGCGCAGGCTCGTCACGTAGGGAGGTTCGCGCATGGTAACAGCAAAGGCCAGCCAAAGTGCAGCCAGCGCGGCGCATCCGAGGAACACAACCGACAGACCGCCATGCTGGAACAACCAGCCGCCGAGTATCCCGCCGAGTGCCGAACCGAGGAACTGGCTGGTGGAGTACACGCCCATGGCCGTGCCCTTGCCGCCCGCCGGTGAAACCTTGCTGATCAGCGACGGCAACGATGCCTCGAGCAGATTGAACGCGGTGAAAAACACCACAGTACCGATCACCAGAGCACGCAGGCTGTCGCCGAACTGCCAGAAGAATAGTTCAGTCAGCATCAATGTCAGGACGGCGCCGAGCAAAACTCGTTTCATTTTGCGTTTCTTCTCGCCGTAGATAATGAACGGGATCATGGCGAAGAACGAAATCAGCAGCGCGGTGAGGTAAACCCACCAGTGCTGTTCCTTGGGCAGACCGGCTTTTGTCACCAGTGCCAAGGGCAAGGCAACGAAGCTCGACATCAACATGGCATGTAACACAAAGATGCCCAGATCCAGGCGCAGCAAGTCCGGGTGCTTGAGCGTCGGCATCAGCGCCTGCCGGGCCACTCCGGATTCCCGGTGCTGCAACGGCCCGGTGGATTGCGGCACCATGAACATGATGATCAGGATGCCGACCAGCGCCATGGCGCCAGTGGCGAGGAACAGCCCGGACAGCCCGAACGCACTGGTCAGTAACGGCCCCACCACCATGGCCACCGCAAACGACAGGCCGATGGTCATGCCGATCATCGCCATGGCTTTGGTCCGATGCTGCTCGCGGGTCAGGTCGGAAAGCAGCGCCATCACCGCTGCAGAAATCGCCCCGGCGCCCTGCAGGATTCGCCCGGCGATCACGCCCCAGATCGAATCGGCCTGGGAAGCCAGAACACTGCCGAGAGCGAAGACGATCAGGCCGAGGTAGATCACCGGCCGGCGACCGATGCGGTCGGAAATGATCCCGAACGGAATCTGGAAAATTGCCTGGGTCAGACCGTAAGCGCCAATCGCCAGCCCGATCAGGGCCGGGGTCGCTCCCGCCAGATCCATGCCATAGGTCGCCAGCACCGGCAACACCATGAACATGCCAAGCATACGGAAAGCGAACACCAGGGCCAGACCGCTCGCCGCGCGGGTCTCGCTGCCACTCATGCGTTCGCTGTGGGGATCGTGCATGGAAAAACCTCGTGTGAACCGGCGGCGATTCTACCAGTCCCATCGGAAGACGGGGTATATCGCGACGCTATGACGCGTATAGATGAAACTCTCTTCATGAACGGCAAAACGCCCTTCGTTTGATAGTGTGCATCCATCCAGTATTTGCCCGTATACTCCTACGTTTTCGACGCCCGCCAAGCGAGGCCACTTTGGACAAGATCCTGATACGTGGGGCCCGTACCCACAACCTGAAGAACATCGACCTGACCCTGCCACGGGACAAACTGATCGTCATCACCGGCCTGTCCGGATCCGGCAAGTCGTCGCTGGCGTTCGACACGCTGTATGCCGAAGGTCAGCGCCGCTATGTCGAATCGCTGTCGGCCTATGCCCGGCAGTTCCTGTCGATGATGGAAAAACCCGACGTCGACACCATCGAAGGCCTGTCGCCGGCGATCTCCATCGAACAGAAGTCGACCTCGCACAACCCGCGTTCCACGGTCGGCACCATCACCGAAATCTACGACTACTTGCGCTTGCTCTATGCCCGCGTGGGTACGCCGCGTTGCCCGGATCACGACATTCCACTGGAAGCGCAGACCGTCAGCCAGATGGTCGATCTGGTGCTGGCGCAGCCGGAAGGCAGCAAACTGATGTTGCTGGCACCGGTGATCCGCGAACGCAAAGGCGAACACCTGTCGGTCTTCGAAGAATTGCGTGCGCAGGGTTTCGTCCGCGCCCGGGTCAACGGACGCATTTGCGAGCTCGACGAGCTGCCGAAGCTGGATAAACAGAAGAAGCATTCGATCGATGTGATCGTCGACCGCTTCAAGGTCCGCGCCGATCTGCAGCAGCGTCTGGCCGAGTCTTTCGAGACCGCGCTGAAACTCGCCGACGGCATTGCCCTGGTCGCGCCGATGGACGACGAGCCGGGCGAAGAAATGATCTTCTCCGCACGCTTCGCCTGCCCGATCTGCGGCCATGCGATCAGCGAGCTGGAACCAAAGCTGTTTTCCTTCAACAACCCGGCCGGCGCCTGCCCGACCTGTGATGGCTTGGGCGTGAAGCAGTTCTTCGACATCAAGCGTCTGGTCAATGGCGAGCTGACCCTGGCCGAAGGTGCAATACGCGGCTGGGACCGGCGCAACGTCTATTACTTCCAGATGCTCGGCTCACTCGCCTCGCACTACAAGTTCAGCCTGGACAAGCCCTTCAACGACCTCAGCGCCGAGCAGCAGAAGTTCATCCTGCATGGCAGCGGCTCGCAGAACGTAGACTTCAAATACCTCAACGACCGTGGCGATATCGTCAAACGCTCGCACCCGTTCGAAGGCATCGTGCCGAATCTTGAGCGTCGCTATCGCGAAACCGAATCGGCGAGCGTGCGCGAAGAGCTGGCCAAGTTCCTCAGCCATCAGGCCTGCCCGGATTGCCGTGGCACGCGTCTGCGCCGTGAAGCGCGGCACGTCTGGGTCGGCGAGAAAACCTTGCCGGCAGTGACCAATCTGCCGATCGGCGATGCCTGCGAATATTTCGGCGCGCTGAAGATGACCGGTCGCCGCGGCGAGATTGCCGACAAGATCCTCAAGGAAATCCGCGAGCGTCTGCAGTTTCTGGTCAACGTCGGCCTCGACTATCTGTCGCTGGATCGCAGTGCCGACACATTGTCCGGTGGCGAGGCGCAACGGATTCGTCTGGCCAGCCAGATTGGCGCCGGTCTGGTCGGCGTTCTGTATATCCTCGATGAACCATCCATTGGTCTGCATCAGCGCGACAACGATCGGCTGCTCGGTACGCTCAAGCATTTGCGCGATATTGGCAACACGGTGATCGTGGTCGAGCATGATGAAGACGCGATTCGTCTGGCTGACTATGTCGTCGATATCGGCCCTGGCGCCGGTGTGCACGGCGGGCGGATCGTTGCCGAAGGCACGCCGGACGAAGTCATGGCGCACCCGGATTCGCTGACCGGCAAATACCTGTCCGGCCGGGTGAAGATCGAAGTGCCGGCCAAACGCACGCCGCGCAACAAGAAGCTCAACCTGTCGCTCAAAGGTGCGCGTGGCAACAACCTGCGCAACGTCGATCTGGACATCCCGATCGGCCTGCTGACTTGCGTGACTGGCGTATCCGGTTCGGGCAAATCGACACTGATCAACAACACGCTGTTCCCGCTCAGCGCCACGGCACTGAATGGCGCGACCACGCTGGAAGCGGCTGCGCATGACAGCATCAAAGGTCTGGAACATCTCGACAAAGTCGTCGATATCGACCAGAGCCCGATCGGCCGCACGCCGCGCTCCAACCCGGCGACCTACACCGGGCTGTTCACGCCGATCCGCGAACTGTTTGCCGGCGTGCCCGAGTCGCGCTCCCGGGGTTACGGCCCGGGGCGTTTCTCGTTCAACGTCAAGGGCGGTCGCTGCGAAGCGTGCCAGGGCGATGGCCTGATCAAGGTGGAAATGCACTTCCTGCCGGACATCTACGTGCCCTGCGATGTGTGCAAGAGCAAGCGTTACAACCGCGAAACCCTTGAAATCAAGTACAAGGGCAAGAGCATCCATGAAACCCTCGAAATGACCATTGAGGAAGCACGGGAATTCTTCGACGCGGTTCCGGCACTGGCGCGCAAGCTGCAAACGCTGATGGATGTCGGCCTGTCCTACATCAAGCTGGGGCAGTCGGCAACGACCCTGTCCGGCGGTGAAGCACAGCGGGTCAAGTTGTCGCGCGAGCTGTCCAAACGCGATACCGGCAAGACCCTGTACATCCTCGATGAGCCGACCACCGGTCTGCACTTTGCCGATATCCAGCAATTGCTCGACGTCCTCCATCGTCTGCGCGACCACGGCAACACCGTGGTGGTCATCGAGCACAACCTCGATGTGATCAAGACCGCTGACTGGCTGGTGGACCTTGGTCCTGAAGGCGGTTCCAAGGGCGGGCAGATCATTGCCACCGGTACGCCGGAGGAAGTCGCCGAGATGAAGCAATCTCACACCGGCCATTACCTAAAGCCACTGCTGATCCGTGACCGGGCTTAACTGCCAGGCATGAAAAAGCCCTTGGCACCGTTAAGGTGCCAGGGGCTTTTTTGTAGCTGGTGCAATCAGGACGCGTGGGATTGCAGGTAGTTCTCGAGACCGATCAGCTTGATCAGGCCCAACTGCTTTTCCAGCCAGTAGGTGTGATCTTCTTCGGTGTCGTTGAGCTGAACCCGCAGAATTTCGCGGCTGACATAGTCCTTGTGTTGCTCGCAAAGTTCGATGCCTTTGCACAGCGCAGCGCGGACTTTGTATTCGAGGCGCAAATCAGCTTCGAGCATCGTAGGCACGGTGGTGCCGACATCCAGATCATCCGGACGCATGCGCGGCGTGCCTTCGAGCATCAGAATCCGCCGCATCAATGCATCGGCGTGGCCGGCTTCTTCTTCCATCTCGTGGTTGATGCGCTCGTAGAGCTTGGTGAACCCCCAGTCCTCATACATCCGCGAATGAACGAAATATTGGTCACGCGCGGCCAGTTCGCCGGTCAGCAACGTATTGAGGTAATCGATTACATCTGGGTGGCCTTGCATCGCCCTACATCTCCCTTCCTGAAAGTCTGTAGTTTGAACCAACCTGACCGGAAGGTCACTCGCTTCGCGCAATAAAAGCGAAGATATTCTGAGAAAAGCAGGCCAAATAACGCAAAAACCGCCCAAATGAGGGCGGTTCTGCTTCTCGTTTAGACTACGTTAAGCTGTCAGTTGAGCAGCTTTGCGATTGCTTCTCCATACGCCGGATCGGCTTTGTAGAAATGCTGCAGCTGACGATCCACGACGTCGCTGGAAACACCCGCCATTGCGCCGGCAATGTTGCTGACCAGCAATGCTTTCTGCTCGTCGCTCATCAAGCGGAACAAGGCACCGGCATGGCTGTAGTAGTCGGTGTCTTCGCGGTGATCATAACGATCGGCGGCACCGCTCAAGGCCAGCGCTGGCTCAGCGTAATGTGGCGCTTGTTTCGGCGACTCAACGTAGCTGTTCGGTTCATAGTTCGGCGCCGCGCCGCCATTGCTGCCGAAAGCCATGGAGCCGTCACGCTGATAAGTATTCACCGGGCTGCGCGGAGCGTTCACCGGCAATTGCTGGTGATTGGTGCCCACACGGTAACGGTGTGCGTCAGCGTAGGCGAATACACGGCCTTGCAGCATGCGGTCTGGCGACAGACCGACACCTGGCACCATGTTGCTCGGGCCAAACGCAGCCTGTTCAACTTCCGCGAAGTAGTTCAGCGGGTTGCGATTCAACTCCAGCTCACCGACTTCGATCAGTGGAAACTCTTTCTGCGACCAAGTCTTGGTCACGTCGAACGGATTCTCGTAATGAGCCGCCGCTTGCGCTTCGGTCATGATCTGAATGCACACGCGCCATTTCGGGAATTCACCGCGCTCGATGGCCTCGAACAGGTCACGCTGCGCATAGTCCGGGTCGGTACCGGCCAAACGGGCGGCCTCGGCTGGCGCCAGGTTCTTGATGCCTTGCTGAGTCTTGTAGTGCCACTTCACCCAGTGACGCTCGCCTTTGTCGTTGATCAGGCTGTAAGTGTGACTGCCGAAGCCGTGCATATGGCGATAGCCGTCAGGGATGCCACGATCAGAAAACAGGATGGTGACCTGGTGCAACGCTTCAGGCGAATGCGACCAGAAATCCCACATCATCTGCGCGCTTTTCAGGTTGCTTTGCGGCAGACGTTTTTGCGTATGGATAAAGTCCGGAAACTTCAGCGGATCGCGGATGAAGAACACTGGCGTGTTGTTGCCAACGATGTCCCAGTTGCCTTCCTCGGTGTAGAACTTCAAGGCGAAGCCGCGCGGATCGCGCTCAGTGTCGGCCGAACCACGCTCGCCACCTACGGTGGAAAAGCGCAGAAAGGTTGGCGTTTGTTTGCCTACCGATTCGAACAACTTTGCACTGGTGTATTCGGTGATGTCACGGGTGACGGTGAACGTACCGTAAGCGCCCGAGCCCTTAGCGTGGACACGGCGTTCTGGAATGTTTTCACGGTTGAAGTGCGCGAGCTTTTCGATCAGATGGAAATCGTCGAGAAGCAGCGGACCGCGTGGGCCGGCGGAACGGGAATTCTGGTTGTCAGCGACTGGCGCGCCACTGGCGGTTGTAAGCGTCTTGGTCTGGCTCATGCGGTCTTCTTCCTCTGTCAGTCTTGAACTGCCGGCTAATGGGCTTGGCGGGAAGTATTGATCATCGACGTTACAGCTACAAATTCATTAACTTGCAGGCATCGATAGATAATTACTAATTATGTTTTCCCGGCACATAGTGGCAGTTCAACCATGTCAGAAACTTGTACGGACGGCGCATTTCTTACAGGCACAAAAAACCGGGCACTAGGCCCGGTTCTTTGTTTCAGACTGACGTCTTACTCGGCGGATACAGCTTCGCCAGCAGTAGCACGATCAACCAACTCGACGTACGCCATAGGCGCGTTGTCGCCAGCGCGGAAACCGCACTTGAGGATGCGCAGGTAGCCACCCTCACGGGTAGCGTAACGCTTGCCCAGGTCGTTGAAGAGCTTACCAACGATAGCTTTCGAACGAGTACGGTCGAAAGCCAGACGGCGGTTAGCCAGGCTGTCTGTCTTGGCCAGAGTGATCAGCGGCTCGGCAACGCGGCGCAGTTCTTTGGCTTTTGGCAGAGTAGTTTTGATCAGCTCGTGCTCGAACAGCGACACCGCCATGTTTTGGAACATGGCCTTGCGGTGCGAGCTGGTGCGGCTCAGGTGACGACCACTTTTACGATGACGCATGGTTCATTCCTTACCAAACACTACGTTCGGTGATTACGACGATCAGGCAGTCGCCTTGTCGTCCTTCTTAAGACTTGCAGGCGGCCAGTTGTCGAGGCGCATGCCGAGGGACAGACCGCGGGAGGCCAGAACGTCCTTGATTTCAGTCAAGGATTTCTTGCCCAGGTTCGGAGTCTTCAACAGCTCTACTTCGGTACGCTGAATCAGGTCGCCGATGTAGTAGATGTTTTCCGCCTTAAGGCAGTTAGCCGAACGTACAGTCAGTTCCAGATCGTCAACCGGGCGAAGCAGGATCGGATCGATCTCGTCTTCCTGCTCGACAACCAGCGGCTCACTTTCACCTTTGAGGTCGACGAACGCAGCCAGCTGCTGTTGCAGGATGGTTGCAGCGCGACGGATAGCCTCTTCAGGATCCAGGGTACCGTTGGTTTCCAGATCAATAACCAGCTTGTCCAGGTTGGTACGCTGTTCGACACGGGCGTTTTCCACCACGTAAGCGATACGGCGAACCGGGCTGAACGAAGAGTCGAGCTGCAAGCGACCGATGCTGCGGCTTTCGTCTTCATCGCTCTGACGCGAGTCGGCTGGTTCATAACCACGACCACGAGCTACGGTGAGCTTCATGTTCAGGGCGCCGTTAGACGCCAGGTTAGCGATTACGTGATCGGGATTAACGATCTCGACATCATGATCCAGCTGAATATCGGCAGCGGTAACCACCCCCGAACCCTTCTTCGACAAGGTCAGCGTAACTTCGTCACGACCGTGCAGCTTGATGGCCAGACCTTTAAGGTTCAACAGGATTTCAATTACGTCTTCCTGTACACCTTCGATGGCGCTGTACTCGTGGAGCACACCGTCAATCTCGGCCTCGACTACTGCGCAGCCGGGCATTGAGGACAACAGGATGCGGCGCAGCGCGTTGCCCAGGGTGTGGCCAAAACCACGCTCGAGAGGCTCGAGAGTGATCTTGGCGCGGGTTGGACTGACAACCTGCACATCAATGTGGCGGGGTGTCAGGAACTCATTTACCGAAATCTGCATGGATGCACCTATTTTCTAGCCCTTACTTGGAGTAGAGCTCGACAATCAGGCTTTCGTTGATGTCGGCGGACAGATCACTGCGAGCAGGAACGTTCTTGAAAACGCCCGACTTCTTCTCAGTGTCTACTTCTACCCATTCTACGCGGCCACGTTGGGCACACAGATCGAGAGCTTGGACAATGCGAAGCTGGTTTTTTGCTTTCTCGCGAACTGCAACCACGTCACCAGCACGAACCTGATACGACGGAACGTTTACGGTCTGACCGTTTACGCTGATCGACTTGTGCGATACCAGCTGGCGGGATTCGGCACGAGTCGAACCAAAGCCCATACGGTATACAACGTTGTCCAGACGGCATTCGAGCAGTTGCAGCAGGTTTTCACCGGTTGCACCTTTCTTGCCAGCAGCTTCTTTGTAGTAGCCGCTGAACTGACGCTCGAGAACGCCGTAGATACGACGGACCTTCTGCTTTTCACGCAGTTGGGTGCCGTAGTCGGACTGGCGACCGCGGCGTTGGCCGTGGATACCAGGTGCTGCTTCAATGTTGCACTTCGATTCGATCGCGCGCACGCCGCTCTTCAGGAAGAGATCGGTGCCTTCGCGACGAGCGAGTTTGCATTTTGGACCAATGTAACGAGCCATTCTTTACAATCTCCTGGATTACACGCGGCGCTTCTTCGGCGGACGGCACCCGTTGTGCGGGATTGGCGTCACGTCGGTGATGCTGGCGATCTTGTAGCCACAGCCGTTCAAAGCGCGGACTGCGGATTCACGACCTGGACCTGGACCCTTGACGTTTACGTCGAGGTTTTTCAGGCCGTATTCCAGCGCAGCTTGACCAGCACGCTCAGCAGCTACTTGAGCAGCGAACGGGGTGGACTTGCGGGAACCGCGGAAACCCGAACCACCGGAGGTAGCCCAGGAAAGAGCGTTACCTTGACGGTCGGTAATGGTCACGATGGTGTTGTTAAAAGATGCATGGATGTGGGCGATGCCATCAACCACTGTCTTTTTAACTTTTTTACGAGGACGAGCAGCAGGTTTTGCCATGATTAAATTCCTGTCGATTCGCTGGGGCGATTACTTGCGGATCGGCTTACGCGGACCTTTACGGGTACGCGCGTTGGTCTTGGTACGCTGACCGCGTACTGGCAGACCACGACGATGACGCAGACCGCGATAGCAACCGAGGTCCATCAAGCGCTTGATTTTCATGTTGATTTCGCGACGCAGGTCACCTTCAGTGGTGAACTTCGCCACTTCGCCACGCAGCTGTTCAATTTGCTCGTCGCTCAGATCTTTGATCTTTGCTGCTGGGTTTACCCCAGTCACTGCACAGATCTTCTGCGCAGTAGTGCGACCAACACCATAGATGTAGGTCAGCGAGATAACAGTATGCTTGTTATCTGGAATGTTAACGCCTGCAATACGGGCCATTCAGTGGGACTCCAATTGACAGCTACCTACGCCCCGGAAGCCAAGAAATAGGGCGCGAGATAATATCGCTGTAATAACAAATAATCAACCCGGTAGCGCACTAGCTACCGGGCTTGAAGCACAATCACACTCAGCCTTGGCGCTGTTTGTGACGCGGTTCCGCGCTGCAAATTACTCGAACAACACCTTCGCGGCGAATAATCTTGCAGTTACGGCACAGCTTTTTCACCGATGCACGAACTTTCATCACCAACTCCTCGAACCTTATGGGTACTCAGCGCAACATGCCGCTGCCGTAACCCTTCAGGTTGGCTTTCTTCATCAGGGATTCGTACTGGTGCGAAACGAGGTGCGATTGTACTTGGGACATGAAGTCCATCACAACCACGACCACGATCAGCAACGAGGTCCCGCCAAGGTAGAACGGAACGTTTGCTGCAACCACCAGGAATTGGGGCAACAGGCACACGGCCGTCATGTAAAGAGCACCGAACAGGGTCAAGCGGGTCAGAACGCCATCAATATAGCGCGCAGACTGCTCACCTGGACGGATGCCCGGAATAAAGGCACCGGACTTCTTCAGGTTTTCCGCTACGTCTTTCGGATTGAACATCAACGCCGTATAGAAGAAGCAGAAGAAAATAATCCCTGCACTAAACAGCAGAATATTCAACGGCTGACCAGGAGCGATCGACTGCGAGATGTCCTGCAACCAGCCCATACCTTCAGACTGACCGAACCAGGCACCCAACGAAGCCGGAAACAGCAAGATGCTGCTCGCGAAAATAGCCGGAATAACACCGGCCATGTTCACCTTCAGCGGCAAGTGGCTTGTCTGCGCAGCAAAAACCTTGCGGCCCTGCTGACGCTTGGCGTAGTGAACAGCAATACGACGCTGACCACGCTCAATGAACACCACGAAACCGATAATCGCTACTGCCAGCAAACCGATGGCAACCAGGGCGAAGATGTTGATATCACCCTGACGCGCAGACTCGAAAGACTGCCCGATTGCTCTCGGAAGACCGGCGACGATACCCGAAAAAATCAACATCGAGATACCGTTGCCAACACCACGCTCAGTAATCTGCTCACCCAGCCACATCATGAACATCGCACCAGCCACAAATGTGGTTACCGCGACGAAATGGAAGCCAAAGTCACCAGTGAACGCGACGCCCTGCCCCGCCAGACCAATGGACATGCCAATAGCCTGGACCAGAGCGAGAGCGACGGTGAGGTAGCGGGTGTACTGGCTAATCTTGCGACGGCCAGCTTCACCTTCCTTCTTCAACTGCTCCAGCTGCGGGCTGACGGCGGTCATCAGTTGCATGATGATCGATGCCGAAATGTACGGCATGATTCCCAGTGCAAAGATGCTCATCCGTTCCAGCGCGCCGCCGGAGAACATGTTGAACAAGCTAAGAATGGTCCCCTCATTCTGTCGAAACAGGTCTGCGAGTCGGTCCGGGTTGATACCTGGAACCGGGATGTGTGCGCCTATTCGGTAGACGATAATCGCCAGGAACAGAAAACGCAGACGAGCCCAGAGTTCAGACATACCGCCTTTGCCGAGCGCAGAGAGAGCACCTTGCTTAGCCATTTATTCCTCGAACTTGCCGCCAGCTGCTTCGATAGCCGCACGCGCACCTTTGGTGGCGCCGATTCCCTTGCCGATAGTGACAGCGCGAGTCACTTCACCGGACAGCATGATTTTCACACGCTGTACGTTGACGTTGATCACGTTGGCATCTTTCAGGGACTGCACAGTAACGATGTCGCCTTCCACTTTGGCCAGCTCGGACAAACGCACTTCTGCGCGATCCATGGCTTTCAGGGAAACGAAACCGAACTTAGGCAGGCGACGATGCAGCGGCTGTTGACCGCCTTCAAAGCCTGGAGCGATGGTGCCACCGGAGCGGGAGGTCTGACCTTTGTGACCACGGCCACCAGTCTTGCCCAAACCACTACCGATACCACGGCCCGGACGATGCTTTTCGCGACGGGAACCCGGCGCTGGACTCAGATCATTGAGTTTCATCGATTAACCCTCGACACGCAGCATGTAGTAAGCCTTGTTGATCATCCCGCGATTCTCGGGAGTATCCTGGACTTCTACAGTGTGACCGATGCGACGCAGACCCAGACCCTTAACGCACAGTTTGTGGTTAGGGATGCGGCCGGTCATGCTTTTGATCAGCGTAACTTTAACGGTAGCCATGATTACTTGATCTCCTCAACACGCAGGCCACGCTTGGCAGCGATGGACTCAGGAGACTGCATAGCCTTCAGACCCTTGAAAGTGGCGTGAACCACGTTTACCGGGTTAGTCGAGCCATAGCACTTGGCCAGAACGTTCTGAACGCCAGCAACTTCGAGGACAGCACGCATAGCGCCGCCAGCGATGATACCGGTACCTTCAGAAGCAGGCTGCATGTACACCTTCGAAGCGCCGTGAGCGGACTTCATTGCGTACTGCAGAGTGGTGCCGTTCAGGTCAACTTGAATCATGTTGCGGCGAGCAGCTTCCATTGCCTTCTGGATCGCAGCAGGCACTTCACGCGACTTGCCACGGCCGAAGCCAACACGCCCTTTACCATCACCAACCACGGTCAACGCGGTGAAAGTGAAGATACGGCCGCCTTTAACGGTTTTGGCTACGCGGTTAACTTGAACCAGCTTCTCGATGTAGCCTTCGTCGCGCTTTTGGTCGTTATTTGACATAACTTAGAACTCCAGCCCAGCTTCACGAGCAGCATCAGCCAGCGCTTTAACGCGGCCGTGGTACTTGAAGCCAGAGCGGTCGAAAGCCACTTGCGATACGCCAGCGGCCTTAGCACGCGTAGCGACCAGCTGGCCAACCTTTGTGGCCGCGTCGATGTTGCCAGTGGCACCATCACGCAGTTCTTTATCCAAAGTCGAGGCACTTGCCAGGACTTTGTTGCCGTCGGCCGAGATGACCTGGGCGTAGATGTGCTGCGACGAGCGGAACACGCAGAGACGCACGACTTCGAGTTCGTGCATTTTCAGGCGTGCTTTGCGAGCGCGACGCAGTCGAGTAACTTTTTTGTCGGTCATTTGCTATGCCCTACTTCTTCTTGGCTTCTTTACGACGGACGACTTCGTCCGCGTAGCGCACACCTTTGCCTTTGTATGGCTCTGGTGGACGGAAGTCGCGGATCTCGGCGGCCACTTGACCTACCAGCTGCTTGTCGATGCCCTTGATCAGGATATCGGTCTGGCTAGGAGTCTCAGCGGTGATGCCTTCCGGCAGTTCGTAATCCACTGGGTGCGAGAAGCCAAGAGCCAGGTTCAGAACCTGACCTTTTGCTTGCGCTTTGTATCCAACACCGACCAGCTGGAG
This sequence comes from Pseudomonas sp. PS01270, assembly GCF_029959775.1. Classification (NCBI taxonomy): domain Bacteria; kingdom Pseudomonadati; phylum Pseudomonadota; class Gammaproteobacteria; order Pseudomonadales; family Pseudomonadaceae; genus Pseudomonas; species Pseudomonas sp. PS01270. The sequence continues at coordinate 16,898 of NZ_JASCPT010000033.1, forward strand.
CTTGCGCTCGAAGCCTTGGCTTACGCCCTGGACCATGTTGTTTACCAACGCACGCGTGGTACCGGCCATTGCGCGAGTTTGTTGATCGCCATTGCGAGCAGCGAAACGCAGCTCACCAGCTTCTTCAACGATCTCAACGGACGAATGGATGTTCAGTTCAAGAGTACCCTTGGCACCCTTCACCGAAAGCTGTTGGCCTGCGAATTTGACTTCGACACCGGCTGGCAGCTTAACGGGGTTCTTAGCGACGCGAGACATGCTTATCCCCCCTTAGAACACAGTGCAAAGAACTTCGCCGCCGACACCGGCAGCGCGCGCAGCACGATCCGTCATCACACCTTTGTTGGTGGAGACGATAGACACGCCAAGACCGCCACGAACTTTCGGCAGATCTTCAACGGACTTGTACTGACGCAGGCCTGGACGACTAACGCGCTTCACTTCTTCGATAACCGGACGGCCTTCGAAGTACTTCAGCGAGATGGACAGCGACGGCTTGGCGTCGGTGGTGATCTGAAAATCCGCGATGTAACCTTCGTCCTTCAGGACTTTTGCTACAGCAGCCTTCAACGTGGAAGACGGCATGCTTACGACAGACTTTTCAGCCATCTGGGCATTACGGATTCGAGTTAGCATGTCCGCTAACGGGTCCTGCATACTCATGGGCTAGACGCTCCTAATACAAAAAAATTAGCCTTGCGGCTACTACTTGTCGCCGAGAACTTCCGGGCAGAAAAACACGGGCTCAGGCGAGCCGGTCATTCTAGACACACCCCAGAAATGAATCAAGCCCCAAAAGGGGCTTGATTCAGATTCAAGGCCACCGATGGTCAGGTTCTTGCGAACCCGAACATCGAGACTTTGACTACTGTTACCAGCTGGCTTTAACCAGACCTGGTACGTCACCACGCATTGCAGCTTGACGCAGCATGTTACGGCCGAGGCCGAACTTGCGGTACACGCCGTGCGGACGACCAGTCAGGCGGCAACGGTTACGCATGCGCGAAGCGCTTGCGTCACGTGGTTGCTTCTGCAGAGCTACGGTAGCTTCCCAACGCGCTTCTGGACTTGCGTTCAGATCGACGATGATAGCTTTCAGCGCTGCACGCTTGGTGGCGTACTTGGCAACGGTGAGCTGACGCTTCAGCTCACGGTTTTTCATGCTCTTCTTGGCCATTTTCCTACTCCAATCAGTTGCGGAACGGGAATTTGAAAGCACGCAGCAGAGCGCGGCCTTCATCATCGTTCTTGGCAGTGGTGGTCAGGGTAATGTCCAGACCGCGGAGAGCATCGATCTTGTCGTAGTCGATTTCCGGGAAGATGATCTGCTCTTTCACGCCCATGCTGTAGTTGCCACGACCATCGAAGGACTTGGCATTCAGGCCGCGGAAGTCGCGAACCCGAGGCAGGGAGATCGACAGCAGACGATCCAGGAACTCGTACATACGCTCACGGCGCAGGGTCACTTTGACGCCGATCGGCCATCCTTCGCGGACTTTGAAGCCAGCGATGGATTTACGAGCGTAGGTCACAACGACTTTCTGGCCGGTGATCTTTTCCAGGTCAGCAACAGCGTGCTCGATGACTTTTTTGTCGCCGATCGCTTCGCCCAGACCCATGTTCAGGGTGATTTTGGTAACGCGCGGAACTTCCATCACGTTCGAAAGCTTAAGTTCTTCCTTAAGTTTCGGAGCGATTTCCTTCCGGTAAATCTCTTTTAGTCGTGCCATGGTCTTCTACCTAGCAGTGTTCAAGCATCAACCGCTTTTTGGGTCGACTTGAAGACACGAATTTTCTTACCATCTTCTACTTTGAAACCAACGCGGTCAGCCTTGTTGGTTTCGCCGTTGAAGATGGCGACGTTGGAAGCGTGCAGTGGCGCTTCTTTCTCGACGATACCGCCCTGTACGCCCGACATCGGGTTAGGCTTGGTATGACGCTTGACCAGGTTCAGACCACCAACAACCAGACGGTTGTCAGCAAGAACCTTCAGCACCTTACCGCGCTTACCTTTGTCTTTGCCGGCGATCACGATGATCTCGTCGTCACGACGAATCTTTTGCATGTCGGATCTCCTTACAGCACTTCTGGGGCGAGCGAGACGATCTTCATGAACTTCTCAGTACGAAGTTCACGGGTCACTGGCCCAAAGATACGGGTGCCGATCGGCTCTTGCTTGTTGTTCAGAAGAACAGCAGCGTTGCCATCAAAGCGGATAATGGAGCCATCAGCACGACGTACGCCGTGACGAGTGCGGACTACAACAGCAGTCATCACTTGGCCTTTTTTCACCTTACCGCGAGGAATTGCTTCCTTCACGGTAACTTTGATGATGTCACCGATACCAGCGTAACGACGATGGGAGCCACCCAGCACCTTGATGCACATAACACGGCGAGCGCCGCTGTTATCGGCCACATCGAGCATGGATTGAGTCTGAATCATATAATTTCTCCGACCCCTAGCCCTTAGACTTCCACAGCGCGTTCGAGAACATCAACCAGCGCCCAAGACTTGGTCTTGGCCATCGGACGAGTTTCACGAATAGTGACTTTGTCGCCGATGTGGCACTGATTGGTTTCGTCGTGCGCGTGCAGCTTAGTCGAACGCTTAACGTATTTACCGTAGATCGGGTGCTTTACGCGACGCTCGATCAGAACGGTGATGGTTTTGTCCATCTTGTCGCTGACAACACGGCCAGTCAGCGTACGGACAGTTTTTTCGGCTTCAGCCATGATCACTTACCTGCCTGCTGGTTGAGCACAGTCTTCACGCGAGCGATGTCACGCTTAACTTGCGAGAGCAGATGAGACTGCCCCAACTGGCCAGTTGCTTTCTGCATGCGCAGATTGAACTGGTCGCGCAGCAAGCCGAGCAGTTGCTCGTTCAGCTGCTGTGCGGATTTTTCACGAAGTTCATTCGCTTTCATCACATCACCGTCCGTTTAACAAAGGAGGTGGCGAGCGGCAGCTTTGCAGCAGCCAGGGCGAAAGCCTCACGCGCCAGCTCTTCAGAAACACCCTCGATTTCATACAGGACTTTGCCTGGCTGAATCTGGGCAACCCAGTACTCCACGTTACCCTTACCTTTACCCATACGAACCTCGAGAGGTTTCTTGGAGATCGGCTTGTCCGGGAATACACGGATCCAGATCTTGCCGCCACGTTTTACGTGACGGGTCAGAGCACGACGCGCTGACTCGATCTGACGAGCGGTGAGACGACCACGAGCAACAGACTTCAGCGCGAACTCGCCGAAGCTGACTTTGCTACCGCGCAGTGCCAGACCACGGTTGTGGCCGGTCATCTGCTTGCGGAACTTCGTACGCTTTGGTTGCAACATTTGGCGTACCCCTTACTTAGCAGCTTTTTTACGAGGCGCTGGTGCTTGTGGTTTCAGTTCTTCTTGGCGACCACCAATAACTTCGCCTTTGAAGATCCAAACCTTTACACCGATCACACCGTAAGTGGTGTGAGCTTCGTAGTTGGCATAGTCGATGTCGGCACGCAGGGTGTGCAGTGGCACACGACCTTCGCGATACCATTCAGTACGTGCGATTTCAGCACCGCCGAGACGACCGCTCACTTGGATTTTGATGCCTTTGGCACCAATGCGCATGGCGTTCTGTACAGCGCGCTTCATAGCGCGACGGAACATTACACGACGCTCCAGCTGCTGAGCTACGCTCTGCGCAACCAGCATACCGTCGAGCTCCGGCTTGCGGATCTCTTCGATATTGATGTGCACAGGCACACCCATTTGCTTGGTCAGGTCCTGACGCAGTTTCTCAACATCTTCACCTTTCTTCCCGATAACGATACCTGGACGAGCGGTGTGGATGGTGATGCGTGCAGTTTGGGCCGGACGATGGATATCGATACGGCTTACGGACGCGCTTTTTAGTTTGTCTTGGAGATACTCACGCACTTTCAGATCTGCGAACAAGTAGTCCGCATAAGTCCGACCGTCTGCGTACCAGACGGAGGTGTGCTCCTTGACGATTCCCAGGCGAATGCCAATGGGATGTACTTTCTGACCCATCTCTTCGACTCCGTTACTTGTCAGCAACCTTGACAGTGATATGGCAAGACCGCTTGACGATGCGATCAGCACGGCCTTTGGCACGTGGCATGATGCGCTTCAGCGAACGCCCTTCGTTGACGAAAACGGTGCTGACCTTCAGGTCATCAACGTCTGCGCCTTCGTTATGCTCGGCGTTGGCTACGGCCGACTCCAGCACTTTCTTCATGATCTCGGCGGCTTTCTTACTGCTGAAAGCCAACAGGTTGAGCGCTTCGCCCACCTTCTTCCCGCGGATCTGGTCGGCGACCAAGCGGGCTTTCTGGGCGGAGATTCGAGCGCCCGACAACTTAGCGGCTACTTCCATTTCCTTACCCCTTAACGCTTGGCTTTCTTGTCAGCCACGTGCCCGCGATAGTTGCGGGTACCGGCGAACTCGCCCAGTTTGTGGCCGACCATGTCTTCGTTAACGAGAACTGGGACGTGCTGACGACCGTTGTGTACTGCGATGGTCAGACCGACCATTTGTGGCAGGATCATCGAACGACGCGACCAGGTTTTAATTGGTTTGCGATCGTTCTTTTCCGCCGCCACTTCGATCTTCTTCAGTAGGTGAAGATCAATAAAAGGACCTTTTTTCAGAGAACGTGGCACTGTCGTATCCCTCTATTTACTTGCGACGACGGACGATCATTTTGTCGGTACGCTTATTACCACGAGTCTTCGCGCCCTTAGTCGGGAAGCCCCATGGCGATACCGGATGACGACCACCAGAGGTACGACCTTCACCACCACCATGTGGGTGGTCAACCGGGTTCATGGCAACACCACGAACGGTTGGGCGAACGCCACGCCAGCGTTTGGCACCAGCTTTACCCAGCGAACGCAGGCTGTGCTCGGAGTTCGAGACTTCACCCAGGGTCGCACGGCATTCAGCCAGGACTTTACGCATTTCACCGGAACGCAGACGCAGGGTCACGTAGACACCTTCACGAGCGATCAGCTGAGCCGAAGCACCAGCGGAACGAGCGATCTGTGCACCTTTACCTGGCTTCAATTCGATGCCGTGTACGGTAGAACCGACTGGAATGTTGCGCAGTTGCAGAGCGTTGCCTGGCTTGATTGGAGCCAGAGCGCCTGCGATCAGCTGGTCGCCAGCACTCACGCCTTTAGGGGCGATGATGTAGCGGCGCTCGCCGTCTGCGTAGCACAGCAGTGCGATGTGAGCAGTACGGTTTGGATCGTATTCGATACGCTCGACAGTGGCGACGATGCCATCTTTGTCGTTGCGACGGAAATCGACCATACGGTAATGCTGCTTATGACCACCACCGATGTGACGAGTGGTAATACGGCCATTGTTGTTACGACCACCAGACTTCGATTTTTTCTCGAGCAGCGGTGCGTGAGGAGCGCCTTTATGCAGCTCCTGGTTGACCACCTTGACCACAAAACGGCGGCCAGGGGAAGTCGGTTTGCATTTAACGATTGCCATGATGCACCCCTTCCTTACTCAGCACTGCTGCTGAAATCGAGATCTTGGCCTGGCTGAAGGGAGATAACTGCCTTCTTCCAGTCATTACGCTTGCCCAGACCGCGAGCAGTGCGCTTGCTCTTACCCAGAACGTTCAGGGTAGTGACGCGCTCTACTTTCACGCTGAACAGGCTTTCGACGGCCTTCTTGATTTCCAGCTTGGTTGCATCGGTAGCAACCTTGAAAACGAACTGGCCTTTCTTGTCTGCCAGAACCGTAGCCTTCTCGGAAACGTGCGGGCCAAGCAGAACTTTAAATACGCGTTCCTGGTTCATCCCAGCAGCTCCTCGAATTTCTTCACGGCCGACACGGTGATCAACACCTTGTCGTATGCGATCAGACTAACTGGATCGGAACCTTGCACATCACGTACATCTACGTGCGGCAGGTTGCGAGCAGCCAGGTACAGGTTCTGATCAACAGCGTCCGACACGATCAGAACGTCGGTCAGGCTCATGTTGTTCAGTTTGCCCAGCAGATCTTTGGTTTTCGGAGTTTCAACAGCGAAATCCTGAACCACGACCAGACGATCAGTACGCACCAGCTCAGCAAGGATGGAACGCATTGCTGCGCGATACATCTTCTTGTTCAGCTTCTGGGAGTGATCCTGTGGACGAGCTGCGAAAGTGGTACCGCCGCCACGCCAGATTGGGCTACGGATAGTACCGGCACGAGCACGGCCAGTACCTTTCTGACGCCATGGGCGCTTGCCGCCACCACGAACGTCGGAACGGGTCTTCTGCTGCTTGCTACCTTGACGGCCGCCGGCCATGTAGGCCACGACTGCTTGGTGAACCAGCGTCTCGTTGAATTCGCCGCCAAATGTCAGTTCGGAAACTTCGATCGCTTGAGCGTCATTTACATTTAATTGCATGTCAGCTTCCCCTTAACCGCGAGCCTTGGCTGCTGGACGTACAACCAGATTGCCGCCAGTAGCGCCAGGAACAGCACCCTTGACCAACAACAGATTGCGTTCAGCGTCCACGCGCACTACTTCCAGGGACTGCACGGTCACGCGCTCAGCGCCCATATGACCGGACATTTTTTTGCCCTTGAATACACGACCAGGAGTCTGGCACTGGCCGATAGAGCCTGGGACGCGGTGGGATACGGAGTTACCGTGGGTGTTATCTTGCCCGCGGAAATTCCAACGCTTGATCGTACCCTGGAAGCCTTTACCCTTGGACTGACCGGTTACATCAACCAGTTGACCAGCGGCGAAGATTTCAGCGTTGATCAGATCGCCAGCCTGGTACTCGCCTTCTTCAAGGCGGAATTCCATGGTGGTGCGACCAGCGGCAACGTTCGCTTTAGCGAAGTGGCCAGCCTGAGCTGCTGTTACACGCGAAGCGCGACGCTCGCCGACAGTGACTTGCACTGCACGATAGCCATCGGTCTCTTCAGTTTTGAACTGGGTGACGCGATTCGGCTCGATCTCAATGACCGTGACCGGAATGGAGACACCTTCTTCGGTGAAAATACGGGTCATACCGCATTTACGACCGACTACACCAATAGTCATGTTGTAAACCTCATGAGTGTACGGGGCTTTCACCCGCTATGGCCGCCCATTTCAGAGCGTTACACGACCAAGACCGAGTCTTAGCCGAGGCTGATCTGCACTTCCACACCGGCCGCAAGATCAAGCTTCATCAGCGCGTCAACGGTTTTATCCGTTGGCTGGACGATGTCCAGAACACGCTTATGAGTGCGGATCTCGTACTGGTCACGCGCGTCTTTGTTGACGTGCGGGGAAACCAGAACGGTGAACCGCTCTTTACGGGTAGGCAGTGGAATTGGACCACGCACTTGAGCACCAGTACGTTTCGCGGTTTCCACGATTTCCTGGGTTGATTGGTCGATCAGGCGATGGTCAAAAGCCTTCAACCTGATACGGATTTGCTGATTTTGCATTGGATTTCAGACTCCGGCTGCTATTCCCACCGGGCGCAATACGCCCGTTAAAAGGAGGCGCAATTCTATAGACGCCCCCGATAGGTGTCAACCCAATAAAAAAGCCCCCGCTGAGCGGGGGCTTTTTCAATCCATCAAGCTGACTTTAAAAGTCTTACTCGATGATTTTGGCTACGACGCCAGCGCCGACGGTACGACCGCCTTCACGGATAGCGAAACGCAGACCATCTTCCATCGCGATGGTTTTGATCAGGGTAACAGTCATCTGAATGTTATCACCTGGCATTACCATTTCAACGCCTTCTGGCAGCTCGCAGTTACCAGTCACGTCAGTAGTACGGAAGTAGAACTGTGGACGGTAGCCTTTGAAGAACGGAGTGTGACGACCGCCTTCTTCCTTGCTCAGAACATAAACTTCTGCGGTGAACTTGGTGTGCGGCTTGACCGAACCTGGCTTGACCAGAACCTGGCCACGCTCAACGTCGTCACGCTTGGTACCACGCAGCAGAACGCCGCAGTTCTCGCCAGCACGACCTTCGTCGAGCAGTTTGCGGAACATCTCAACACCGGTGCAGGTGGTGGTGGTGGTGTCACGCAGACCAACGATTTCCAGAGCGTCCTGAACGCGAACGATACCGCGCTCGATACGACCAGTCACAACAGTACCGCGACCCGAGATCGAGAACACGTCTTCGATTGGCATCAGGAATGGCTTGTCGATCATACGAACTGGTTCTGGGATGTAGGTATCCAGAGTTTCAACCAGCTTACGAACGGCAGTGGTGCCCATTTCGTTGTCGTCTTTGCCTTCCAGCGCCATACGAGCCGAACCGATGATGATCGGAGTGTCGTCACCTGGGAAGTCGTAGGTCGACAGCAGGTCACGAACTTCCATCTCAACCAGTTCCAGCAGCTCAGCGTCGTCTACCAGGTCAGCCTTGTTCAGGAAAACCACGATGTACGGAACGCCTACCTGACGGGACAGCAGGATGTGCTCACGGGTTTGTGGCATCGGACCATCAGCGGCCGAGCAAACCAGGATCGCGCCGTCCATCTGGGCAGCACCGGTGATCATGTTCTTCACGTAGTCAGCGTGACCCGGGCAGTCAACGTGAGCGTAGTGACGAATAGTCGAGTTGTACTCAACGTGAGCGGTGTTGATGGTGATACCGCGAGCTTTTTCTTCTGGTGCGCTGTCGATCTTGTCGAATTCAACGACGGCCGAACCGAAAACTTCGGAGCAGACGCGAGTCAGAGCAGCAGTCAGAGTGGTTTTACCGTGGTCAACGTGACCGATGGTGCCAACGTTGACGTGCGGTAGGGAACGATCAAATTTTTCTTTAGCCACGACAATTAACTCCTAGCCTAAAGGGGCTGAATCAGCCTTGTTTTTTGGTTACGGATTCGACGATGTGCGACGGAGCCGTATCGTATTTTTTGAATTCCATAGAGTAGCTTGCGCGACCCTGGGACATGGAACGAACGTCGGTCGCATAACCGAACATCTCACCCAGTGGAACCTCGGCACGGATAACCTTGCCGGACACTGTGTCTTCCATACCCTGGATCATGCCGCGACGACGGTTAAGGTCGCCCATCACATCACCCATATAGTCTTCAGGCGTAACAACCTCTACCGCCATGATCGGCTCGAGCAACTCACCACCACCCTTCTGGGCCAGTTGCTTGGTCGCCATGGAAGCAGCCACTTTAAACGCCATCTCGTTGGAGTCGACGTCGTGGTAAGAACCATCGAACACGGTAGCCTTCAGGCCGATCAGCGGATAGCCGGCAACAACGCCGTTCTTCATCTGCTCTTCGATACCCTTCTGGATAGCCGGGATGTATTCCTTAGGAACCACACCACCTACAACTTCGTTCACGAATTGCAGACCTTCCTGACCTTCGTCAGCAGGAGCAAAACGGATCCAGCAGTGACCGAACTGGCCGCGACCACCGGACTGACGAACGAACTTGCCTTCGATTTCACAGTTCTTCGTGATGCGCTCACGATACGAAACCTGAGGCTTGCCGATGTTGGCTTCGACGTTGAACTCACGGCGCATCCGGTCAACCAGGATGTCCAGGTGCAGCTCGCCCATGCCGGAGATGATCGTCTGACCAGTCTCTTCATCAGTTTTAACACGGAAAGACGGGTCTTCCTGAGCAAGCTTGCCCAGAGCGATACCCATTTTTTCCTGGTCATCCTTGGTCTTAGGCTCTACGGCAACCGAAATAACCGGCTCCGGGAAGTCCATGCGAACCAGGATGATTGGCTTGTCAGCGTTGCAGAGGGTTTCACCAGTGGTGACGTCCTTCATGCCGATCAGGGCCGCGATGTCACCAGCGCGTACTTCCTTGATCTCTTCACGGGCGTTTGCGTGCATTTGCACCATACGACCCACGCGCTCTTTCTTGCCTTTGACCGAGTTGATCACGCCGTCGCCGGAGTTCAACACGCCCGAGTAAACGCGAACGAAGGTCAGAGTACCCACGAATGGGTCGGTAGCGATCTTGAACGCCAGAGCCGCGAAAGGCTCGTTGTCGTCTGCATGACGCTCCATCTCTTCTTCCTCGTTATCAGGGTTGGAACCCTTGATAGCAGGAATGTCGGTCGGAGCAGGCAGGTAGTCGATAACGGCGTCGAGAACCAGGGGAACGCCCTTGTTCTTGAACGAAGAACCGCAAACGGCCAGAACGATTTCGCCGGCGATAGTACGCTGACGCAAAGCAGCCTTGATCTCTTCGATCGACAGCTCTTCGCCTTCCAGGTACTTGTTCATCAGCTCTTCGTTGGCTTCGGCAGCAGCTTCAACCATGTTGTTGCGCCACTCTTCAGCCAGCTCTTGGAGCTCGGCAGGAATGTCCTTGCGAACAGGGACCATACCTTTGTCGGAGTCGTTCCAGTAGACAGCTTGCATGTTGATCAGATCGATCTGACCCTGGAAGTTGTCTTCGGAACCGATGGCCAACTGGATCGGCACCGGAGTGTGACCCAGACGCTGCTTGATCTGACCGATCACGCGCAGGAAGTTGGCGCCGGCACGGTCCATCTTGTTTACGTAAACAAGACGTGGAACGCCGTATTTGTTGGCTTGACGCCATACGGTTTCCGACTGTGGCTCAACACCCGAAGTACCGCAGAACACAACGACAGCGCCGTCGAGTACGCGCAGGGAACGCTCAACTTCAATGGTGAAGTCAACGTGGCCCGGGGTATCGATTACGTTGAAACGGTGCTCGTGAGAGTACTGCTTCTCGGAACCTTTCCAGAAGGCGGTAATGGCAGCAGAAGTAATGGTAATACCACGCTCCTGCTCCTGAACCATCCAGTCTGTGGTCGCGGCGCCATCATGCACCTCGCCCATTTTGTGACTTTTGCCGGTGTAAAACAGTACGCGCTCGGTGGTGGTGGTTTTACCAGCATCCACGTGAGCGACGATACCGATGTTACGGTAGCGGCTAATCGGAGTAGTACGAGCCATAAAGCCCTCGCAAAATTAGTGAAGCTAAAATTAGAAGCGGTAGTGCGAGAAAGCTTTGTTAGCTTCGGCCATACGGTGCACGTCTTCACGCTTCTTAACAGCAGCACCTTTACCTTCAGCAGCATCCAGCAGTTCGCCAGCCAAACGCAGAGCCATAGACTTCTCGCCGCGCTTACGGGCGAAGTCTACCAACCAGCGCATTGCCAGAGCGTTACGACGGGAAGGACGAACCTCGACCGGAACCTGGTAAGTAGCACCACCAACGCGGCGCGACTTCACTTCGACCAGCGGAGCGATGGCGTCGAGTGCTTTTTCGAAGAGTTCCAGGGGATCGGTGCCAGCCTTACGGGCCGCAACGGTTTCCAGGGCACCATAAACGATACGCTCGGCAACGGCTTTCTTGCCGCTTTCCATAACGTGGTTCATGAATTTGGCGAGGATCTGGCTTCCGTATTTCGGATCGTCCAGAATCTCACGCTTTGCTGCTACGCGACGTCTTGGCATGATAAGCCCTCAAGCGGTCTTCAGGTTAGCTCGGGACAGATCCAGAGGATGCGTGCCCGACCTTACTCTTATCGACTCAATAAAATAAAAATCTGCAAAACGGCCGATTACTTCGGACGCTTGGTACCGTACTTCGAACGACCCTGGTTACGGCCTTTAACGCCGGAAGTATCCAAGGAGCCGCGAACGGTGTGGTAACGAACACCTGGCAAGTCTTTTACACGACCGCCGCGGATCAGTACCACGCTGTGCTCTTGCAGGTTGTGGCCTTCACCACCGATGTACGAGGAAACCTCGAAACCGTTGGTCAGACGCACACGGCATACTTTACGCAGTGCCGAGTTAGGTTTTTTCGGCGTGGTGGTGTACACACGAGTGCACACGCCACGACGTTGCGGGCAGTTCTGCAGCGCAGGTACGTCGGATTTCTCGACGATACGCTTACGCGGCTGACGTACCAGCTGGTTGATAGTTGCCATCTACTAGCTCCACTGTTGTCTTGCGACGCTATTGTCTTGCAAGAAAAGCAAAATGGCAGGAACGAATTCCCGCCAAATTTAGGGGATCAAGAGTCTAAAGAGGATCTTGATTCCAGTCAAGGCAAGGCCCCGACCTCCCCGCCCATCGAACCTTGACTTGATGTCTCGATTCGACGAACGGAGCGATCAGGGCCTCACGCTCGTTTATCGCAGAACTCAGTTACCGCTCGAGTTCAGCGCTTCGGTCAGTGCAGCTTCCACTTCACTGGCGCTTACGCGCAACGGCTTGTCGGCATCACGGCGACGCTTGCGCTCGCTGTGATAGGCAAGACCGGTACCGGCCGGGATCAGACGACCCACGACTACGTTTTCTTTCAGGCCGCGCAGGTAATCGCGCTTGCCGGTGACTGCCGCTTCGGTCAGTACGCGGGTGGTTTCCTGGAAGGAAGCCGCCGAGATGAACGATTCGGTGGACAACGACGCCTTGGTGATACCCAGCAGAACGCGAGTGAACTTGGAGACAAACTTGTCTTCCGCGCCCAGACGCTCGTTCTCTACCAGTACGTGAGTCAGTTCCATCTGGTCGCCCTTGATGAAGCTGGAATCGCCGGACTCGGAGATCTCAACTTTACGCAGCATCTGACGCAGGATGGTCTCGATGTGCTTGTCGTTGATCTTCACGCCTTGCAGACGATAAACGTCCTGGATCTCGTTGACGATGTACTTGGCCAGCGCGCTTACACCCAGCAGACGCAGGATGTCGTGCGGATCGCTTGGACCGTCGGAGATAACTTCGCCGCGGTTTACCTGTTCGCCTTCGAAGACGTTCAGGTGACGCCACTTCGGAATCAGCTCTTCGTACGGATCGCTACCGTCGTTCGGGGTAATGACCAGACGGCGCTTGCCTTTGGTCTCTTTACCGAACGCGATGGTGCCGCTGACTTCAGCCAGAATCGACGCTTCTTTCGGACGACGGGCTTCGAACAGGTCGGCAACACGCGGCAGACCACCGGTGATGTCACGGGTCTTCGAAGTTTCCTGCGGGATACGAGCGATAACGTCACCGATCGCAATCTTCGCACCGTCAGCCACACCGACCAGGGCGTTGGCTGGCAGGAAGTACTGAGCGATAACGTCAGTGCCTGGCAGCAACAGATCCTTGCCGTTGTCGTCGACCATCTTCACTGCTGGACGGATTTCCTTACCGGCAGCTGGACGATCTTTCGCGTCAAGTACTTCAATGTTGGTCATACCGGTCAATTCGTCAGTCTGACGCTTGATCGTGATGCCTTCTTCCATGCCCACGTAGGTCACGGTACCTTTCATTTCGGTAACGATCGGGTGAGTGTGCGGATCCCACTTGGCCACGATTGCGCCAGCGTCGACCTTGTCACCTTCCTTAACCGAAATCACAGCACCGTACGGCAGCTTGTAACGCTCGCGCTCACGACCGAAGTCATCCGCGATTGCCAGCTCACCGGAACGGGACACAGCAACCAGATGGCCATCCACTCGCTCAACGTGCTTCAGGTTGTGCAGACGGACGGTACCGCCATTCTTCACCTGAACGCTGTCGGCTGCGGAAGTACGGCTTGCCGCACCACCGATGTGGAACGTACGCATGGTCAGCTGGGTACCCGGCTCACCGATGGACTGGGCAGCGATAACGCCGACCGCTTCACCGATGTTCACCTGGTGACCACGAGCCAGATCACGGCCGTAGCACTTGGCGCAGATGCCGTAGCGGGTTTCGCAGCTGATCGGCGAACGCACGATCACTTCGTCGATGCTGTTCAGCTCGATGAATTCGACCCACTTCTCGTCTACCAGAGTACCGGCAGGAACGATAACGTCCTCGGTGCCTGGCTTGAATACGTCACGGGCAATGACACGACCCAGTACGCGCTCACCCAACGGTTCTACAACGTCACCGCCTTCAATGTGCGGAGTCATCAGCAGACCGTGTTCGGTGCCGCAATCGATCTCGGTTACTACCAGATCCTGCGCCACGTCTACCAGACGACGAGTCAGGTAACCAGAGTTAGCGGTTTTCAACGCGGTATCCGCCAGACCTTTACGAGCACCGTGAGTCGAGATGAAGTACTGAAGTACGCTCAGACCTTCACGGAAGTTCGCAGTAATCGGCGTTTCAATGATGGAACCGTCCGGCTTGGCCATCAGACCACGCATACCGGCCAGCTGACGAATCTGTGCTGCGGAACCCCGCGCACCCGAGTCAGCCATCATGTACATCGAGTTGAAAGACTCTTGGTCGACCTCGTCGCCGTGACGGTCGATGACTTTCTCTTTCGAGAGGTTGGCCATCATCGCCTTGGAAACTTCGTCGTTCGCTTTCGACCAGAGGTCGATCACTTTGTTGTACTTCTCGCCCTGGGTTACCAGGCCGGAGGCGTACTGGCTCTCGATCTCTTTCACTTCGTCGGTGGCTGCACCGATGATGCGGGCTTTTTCATCCGGGATAACGAAGTCGTTAACACCGATGGAAACGCCGGAGATGGTCGAGTAAGCGAAACCGGTGTACATCAACTGGTCAGCGAAGATCACGGTCTCTTTTAGACCAACCACGCGGTAGCACTGGTTGATCAGCTTGGAGATCGCCTTTTTCTTCATCGGCAGGTTGACGACGTCGAACGACAGACCTTTCGGCACAACCTGGAACAGCAGCGCACGGCCGACAGTGGTGTCGACGATACGGGTACCGCTCACGCTGTTGCCGTCACGGTCGTTGACGGTTTCGTTGATACGAACCTTGACCTTGGCGTGCAGTGCGGCTTCGCCGGCACGGAACACACGGTCGACTTCCTGCAGATCCGCGAACACACGACCTTCGCCCTTGGCGTTGATCGCTTCACGAGTCATGTAGTACAGACCCAATACAACGTCCTGCGACGGAACGATGATTGGCTCACCGTTGGCTGGCGACAGAATGTTGTTGGTCGACATCATCAACGCACGCGCTTCGAGCTGGGCTTCCAGCGTCAGCGGTACGTGCACGGCCATTTGGTCGCCGTCGAAGTCGGCGTTGTACGCGGCGCAGACCAGAGGGTGCAGCTGGATAGCCTTACCTTCGATCAGTACCGGTTCAAACGCCTGGATACCCAGACGGTGAAGGGTCGGTGCACGGTTGAGCAGAACCGGGTGTTCGCGAATCACTTCAGCAAGAACGTCCCAAACCTCTGGCAGTTCGCGCTCGACCATTTTCTTGGCCGCTTTGATGGTGGTCGCCAGACCACGCATTTCCAGCTTGCCGAAAATGAACGGCTTGAACAGCTCGAGAGCCATCTTCTTCGGCAGACCGCACTGGTGCAGACGCAGGGTCGGGCCTACGGTAATTACCGAACGACCGGAGTAGTCAACACGCTTACCGAGCAAGTTCTGACGGAAACGACCTTGCTTACCCTTGATCATGTCAGCCAGGGATTTCAGAGGACGCTTGTTGGAACCAGTGATAGCGCGGCCACGACGACCGTTGTCGAGCAGTGCATCGACCGCTTCCTGCAACATACGCTTTTCGTTGCGCACGATGATGTCCGGCGCGGACAGATCCAGCAGGCGCTTCAAACGGTTGTTACGGTTGATCACTCGACGATACAGATCGTTGAGGTCGGAGGTCGCGAAACGACCGCCATCCAGCGGGACCAGTGGACGCAGATCTGGCGGCAGAACCGGCAGAACGGTCAGCACCATCCACTCTGGCAGGTTGCCGGAACCCTGGAAGGCTTCCATCAACTTCAGACGCTTGGACAGCTTCTTGATCTTGGTTTCCGAGTTGGTTTGCGGAATCTCTTCGCGCAGACGGCCAATCTCGTGCTCCAGGTCGATAGCGTGCAGCAGTTCACGGACAGCTTCGGCACCCATGCGGGCGTCGAAATCGTCACCGAACTCTTCCAGCGCTTCGAAGTACTGCTCGTCGTTCAGCAGCTGACCTTTTTCAAGGGTGGTCATGCCTGGATCGATAACGACATAGCTCTCGAAGTAGAGAACGCGTTCGATATCACGCAGGGTCATGTCCATCAGCAGGCCGATACGCGACGGCAGCGATTTCAGGAACCAGATGTGGGCAACCGGCGAAGCCAGTTCGATGTGCGCCATGCGCTCACGACGAACCTTGGCCAGTGCAACTTCAACGCCGCACTTCTCGCAGATCACACCACGGTGCTTCAAGCGCTTGTACTTACCGCACAGGCACTCGTAATCCTTTACCGGGCCAAAGATCTTGGCGCAGAACAGGCCGTCACGCTCGGGTTTGAACGTACGGTAGTTGATGGTTTCCGGCTTTTTAACTTCACCGAACGACCACGAACGGATCATCTCCGGCGAGGCCAATCCGATACGGATGGCGTCGAACTCTTCGACTTGACCCTGGTTTTTCAGCAAATTCAGTAGGTCTTTCAAGGCCTTTCCTCCTGGCGGAGCAGAGAGCGGGCAATCCTGCCCCGCTCTCGATTCGCGTCACGTGTTATTCGGTTTCCAGATCGATATCGATGCCGAGGGAACGAATTTCCTTGATCAACACGTTGAAGGACTCGGGCATGCCCGGCTCCATACGGTGATCGCCATCCACGATGTTCTTGTACATCTTGGTACGGCCGTTCACATCGTCCGACTTCACTGTGAGCATTTCTTGCAGAGTGTAAGCAGCACCGTATGCTTCCAGTGCCCAGACCTCCATCTCCCCGAAACGCTGACCACCGAACTGCGCCTTACCACCCAGCGGCTGCTGGGTAACCAGGCTGTAAGAACCGGTAGAACGCGCGTGCATCTTGTCGTCTACCAAGTGGTTCAGCTTCAGCATGTACATGTAGCCAACGGTAACTGGACGCTCGAACTTGTTGCCGGTACGGCCGTCGGTCAGCTGCATCTGGCCGCTTTCCGGCAGGTCTGCCAGTTTCAGCATGGCCTTGATTTCGCTTTCCTTGGCGCCGTCGAACACTGGAGTGGCCATTGGAACGCCGCCACGCAGGTTGTTCGCCAGATCGAGGATTTCCTGATCGGAGAAGCTGTCCAGATCTTCGTTACGACCGCCGATCTGGTTGTAGATCTCGTCCAGGAAGGTGCGCAGTTCAGCGACTTTACGCTGCTCTTCGACCATCCGGTTGATCTTCTCGCCCAGACCTTTGGCCGCGAGGCCCAGGTGGGTTTCGAGGATCTGACCAACGTTCATACGCGAAGGTACGCCCAGCGGGTTGAGGACCACGTCGACCGGGGTGCCATTGGCATCGTGCGGCATGTCTTCAACCGGCATGATCACGGAGACCACACCCTTGTTACCGTGACGACCGGCCATCTTGTCGCCCGGCTGGATGCGGCGACGGATTGCCAGGTAAACCTTGACGATTTTCAGCACGCCTGGAGCCAGGTCATCGCCCTGCTGCAGTTTGCGCTTCTTGTCTTCGAACTTGTCGTCCAGCAGACGGCGACGATCAACGATGTAGGCCTGAGCCTTCTCGAGCTGCTCGTTCAGAGCATCTTCAGCCATGCGCAGTTTGAACCACTGGCCGTGCTCAAGACCGTCGAGTACTTCGTCGGTGATGTCCTGACCTTTCTTCAGGCCGGCGCCGCCTTCAGCCTTGTGGCCTACCAGTGCGGAACGCAGACGCTCGAAAGTCGCGCCTTCAACGATGCGGAACTCTTCGTTCAGATCCTTGCGGATCTCGTCCAGCTGGGACTTCTCGATCGACAGTGCACGAGCATCACGCTCAACGCCGTCACGGGTGAAGACCTGTACGTCGATGACAGTACCTTTGGTGCCGGTTGGCACGCGCAGGGAGGTGTCTTTAACGTCGCTGGCTTTTTCACCGAAGATTGCACGCAGCAGTTTTTCTTCCGGAGTCAGTTGGGTCTCGCCTTTCGGAGTGACCTTGCCAACCAGGATGTCGCCTGCGCCTACTTCAGCACCTACGTAAACGATACCGGCTTCGTCCAGCTTGTTCAGTGCAGCTTCACCCACGTTCGGGATGTCCGCAGTGATTTCCTCTGGGCCAAGCTTGGTGTCACGGGCCACACAGGTCAGTTCCTGAATGTGGATCGTGGTGAAACGGTCTTCCTGAACCACACGCTCGGACAGGCAGATGGAGTCTTCGAAGTTGAAGCCGTTCCATGCCATGAACGCGATGCGCATGTTCTGACCCAGTGCCAGTTCACCCATGTCGGTGGACGGGCCGTCGGCCATGATGTCGCTACGCTGAACGCGATCACCTTTACGTACCAGCGGACGCTGGTTGATGCAGGTGTTCTGGTTCGAGCGGGTGTACTTGGTCAGGTTGTAGATGTCGACACCGGCTTCACCGGTTTCAACTTCGTCATCGGCAACACGAACCACGATACGGCTGGCATCGACGGAATCGATCACGCCACCACGACGAGCCACGACGCAAACGCCGGAGTCACGGGCTACGTTACGCTCCATGCCGGTACCTACCAGCGGCTTGTCAGCGCGCAGAGTCGGTACAGCCTGACGCTGCATGTTCGAACCCATCAACGCACGGTTGGCGTCGTCGTGCTCGAGGAACGGAATCAGCGACGCTGCAACCGACACAACCTGCTTCGGCGAAACGTCCATCAGGGTGACGTCTTCCGGCGCCTTGACGGTGAATTCGTTCAGGTGACGTACGGCAACCAGTTCGTCGATCAGGACTTTCTGCTCGTTCATGGTCGCCGAAGCCTGCGCGATCACGTGATCGGCTTCTTCAATAGCGGACAGGAACACGATCTCGTCGGTGACAACACCCTCTTTCACCACGCGGTACGGGCTTTCCAGGAAGCCGTACTGGTTGGTGCGAGCGTACGCAGCCAGGGAGTTGATCAGACCGATGTTCGGACCTTCCGGCGTTTCAATCGGGCAGACACGACCGTAGTGAGTCGGGTGTACGTCACGAACTTCGAAGCCCGCGCGCTCACGAGTCAGACCACCAGGGCCGAGTGCAGAGACACGACGCTTGTGGGTGATCTCGGACAGCGGGTTGTTCTGGTCCATGAACTGCGACAGCTGGCTGGAACCGAAGAACTCTTTCACCGCCGCAGCCACTGGCTTGGCGTTGATCAGGTCTTGCGGCATCAGGCCTTCGCTTTCTGCCATCGACAGACGCTCTTTGACCGCACGCTCAACACGTACCAGGCCAACGCGGAACTGGTTCTCGGCCATTTCGCCTACGCAGCGAACACGACGGTTACCCAAGTGGTCGATGTCATCGACGATGCCTTTACCGTTGCGGATGTCGACCAGAGTCTTCAGGACCGCGACGATGTCTTCCTTGCACAGCACGCCCGAACCTTCGATCTCGGTACGACCGATACGACGGTTGAACTTCATCCGGCCGACCGCAGACAGGTCATAGCGCTCAGGGCTGAAGAACAGGTTGTTGAACAGGGTTTCGGCAGCGTCTTTGGTTGGCGGCTCGCCTGGACGCATCATGCGATAGATCTCGACCAGCGCTTCCAATTGGTTGCTGGTGGAGTCGATCTTCAGCGTGTCGGAGACGAACGGACCGCAGTCGATGTCGTTGGTATACAGGGTCTCGATGCGAACGACCTGAGCCTTGGCGATTTTTGCCAGGACTTCAGTGTTCAGCTCGGTGTTGCATTCGGCCAGGATTTCTCCGGTAGCCGGGTGCACGATAGCCTTGGCGGTGGTGCGGCCAAGGACGTAGTCCAGTGGCACGTCCAGCGTCTTGATACCGGCTTTTTCGATCTGGTTGATGTGGCGCGCGGTAATACGGCGGCCTTGCTCAACGATGACCTTGCCCTTCTCGTCCTGGATATCCAGAACCGCAACTTCACCACGCAGGCGCGATGGCACCAGTTCCAGGCTGAGGGTTTCGCCGCTCAGGTGGAATACGTTGGTAGTGTAGAACGCGTCCAGCACTTCTTCGGTGGTGTAACCGAGTGCGCGCAGCAGTACCGAAGCCGGCAGTTTGCGACGACGGTCGATACGCACGAAGACGCAGTCTTTCGGGTCGAATTCGAAGTCCAGCCACGAACCGCGGTAAGGAATGATGCGAGCCGAGTACAGCAGTTTGCCGGAGCTGTGCGTCTTGCCGCGGTCGTGGTCGAAGAACACGCCCGGGGAACGGTGCAGCTGGGAAACGATAACACGCTCGGTACCGTTGATTACGAAGGTACCGTTCTCAGTCATCAGGGGGATTTCACCCATGTAGACTTCTTGCTCTTTGATGTCCTTGATCGCTTTGTTCGACGATTCTTTGTCGAAAATGATCAGGCGCACTTTTACCCGCAAAGGTACGGCGAAAGTCACACCGCGCAATACGCATTCTTTGACATCAAATGCCGGTTCGCCCAGGCGATAACCGACGTACTCCAGCGCAGCATTGCCGGAGTAGCTGATGATCGGGAAAACGGATTTGAAGGCCGCATGCAGGCCCACGTCGCGGAACTGATCTTTAGTCGCTCCCGCTTGCAAGAATTCACGATACGAATCCAGCTGGATGGCCAGGAGGTAAGGCACATCCATGACGTCCGGCAACTTGCTAAAGTCCTTGCGGATACGTTTTTTCTCAGTATATGAGTAAGCCATCAGCGTTCCCCAGCTTGGTCACCTGCTTGTTTGGCCCTCCCGACGGGAGCAGCCAGAAAATCGTGCAAACCCCATGGTTTGCGCCACCGCATCGGGTGGTTACAGCGCCTTTATCAGCACCGACCCAGTCGGCTGCCAATAACGGAAAAAGGCCGGTGGCAAGAGCCACCAGCCATCAGCCTGTCGCTTGACGCTCGGGCTGGAGGAGCAAAGTCGATGCTTACTTCAGCTCGACTTTAGCGCCTGCTTCTTCCAGCTTCTTCTTGGCGTCTTCAGCCGCTTCTTTCGAAACGCCTTCAGCTACAACCTGAGGAGCGCCGTCTACTTTCTCTTTGGCTTCTTTCAGGCCCAGACCGGTCAGTTCACGAACTGCCTTGATCACGTTAACCTTCTTCTCGCCAGCTTCCAGCAGAACAACGTTGAACTCGGTTTGCTCTTCAACAGCAGCAGCAGCTACAGCTGGGCCAGCCGAAGCGGCAGCAGCGGTAACACCGAAGGTTTCTTCCATCGCTTTGATCAGCTCAACGATTTCCACTACGGATTTCTGGCCGATTGCTTCGATGATTTGTTCGTTAGTCAGAGACATGACTCAATTCCTGAATTGGGGGACGGCCTACGCGACCATCGAAATAAACAAAAAACGCGAGAAGTGACGAGCCTTAGGCTGCGGCAGCTTCTTTCTGGTCGCGAATTGCCGCCAGAGTACGAGCCAATTTGCTGGTTGCGCCTTGAATCACGCTCATCAGCTGGGAAATTGCTTCGTCACGGGTCGGCAGAGTTGCCAGTACGTCGATCTGATTAGCTGCGAGGAACTTGCCCTCGAACGCAGCTGCCTTGATCTCGAACTTGTCCTGACCCTTGGCAAACTCTTTGAAGATACGGGCAGCAGCGCCCGGATGTTCGTTCGAGAATGCAATCAGGGTCGGGCCGGTGAACACGTCGTTGAGGACACTGTATTGAGTGTCAGCAACAGCGCGCTTGAGCAGGGTGTTACGTACAACACGTACGTAAACGCCAGCTTCACGAGCCTCTTTACGGAGTCCGGTCATTGCGCCTACTGTTACGCCACGTGCATCAACCACGACAGCGGACAGAGCGACTTTGGCAGCCTCGTTGACTTCAGCGACGATGGCCTTCTTGTCTTCGAGATTAATTGCCACGGGTTTAACTCCTGCTTGTTACCGTTTCATTCGATCGGAACCGAATGTCGTTTTGGTGTCTGATTCGGTAAGGAACCGGGAGCACCATCTGCGTAGGCTTGAGGTTTAAGGCTTGCGCCGCCTACGGTCTTGGATAGCCCCCGCCAGGCAGGGACCCCAATCTTTCAATTGGCGCGACAATCCGCGCCAACCTTTGTCTTACGCGTCGAGCGAGCTCTGATCGATAACCAGACCTGGGCCCATAGTGGTGCTCAGGGTAACGCGCTTGACGTAAATGCCTTTCGAGGAAGCTGGCTTGATACGCTTCAGATCAGCGATCAGGGCTTCAACGTTTTCCTTCAGCTTGACAGCGTCGAAGCCGATCTTGCCAACGGAAGTGTGGATGATGCCGTTTTTGTCGGTGCGATAACGAACCTGACCAGCTTTGGCGTTCTTGACCGCGTTAGCTACGTCTGGAGTTACGGTGCCGACTTTCGGGTTAGGCATCAGGCCGCGTGGACCGAGGATCTGACCCAACTGACCTACAACGCGCATGGCATCCGGGGATGCGATCACTACGTCATAGTTCAGGTCGCCGCCTTTCATTTCGGCAGCCAGGTCGTCCATACCTACACGGTCAGCGCCGGCAGCCAGAGCGGCCTCAGCAGCTGGACCCTGGGTGAACACAGCAACGCGAACGGTCTTGCCAGTGCCGTGTGGCAGCACAGTAGCGCTACGAACAACCTGGTCAGATTTACGCGGGTCTACACCCAGGTTTACAGCAACGTCGAACGACTCGCTGAACTTGACAGTCGACAGCTCGGCCAGCAGAGCAGCGGCGTCTACAAAGTTGTAGGCCTTGCCTGCTTCGATTTTGCCGGCGATAGCCTTTTGACGCTTGGTCAGCTTAGCCATTACACACCCTCCACGTTAAGGCCCATGCTACGAGCAGAACCGGCGATAGTACGCACGGCTGCATCCATATCAGCTGCAGTCAGATCCGCGTTTTTGGTTTTCGCGATTTCTTCCAGCTGAGCACGGGTAACAGTGCCAACCTTAACGGTGTTCGGACGAGCGGAACCGCTGGTCAGACCGGCCGCCTTCTTCAGCAGAACCGAAGCAGGGGTGGATTTGGTTTCGAAAGTGAAGCTACGGTCGCTGTAGACAGTGATGATCACTGGAGTCGGCAGACCTGGCTCAAGACCCTGGGTACGGGCGTTGAAAGCCTTGCAGAATTCCATGATGTTCACGCCGTGCTGACCCAGAGCAGGACCAACCGGTGGACTTGGGTTAGCCTGAGCGGCCTTCACTTGCAGCTTGATGTAAGCGGTAATCTTCTTGGCCATGAGGCACTCCAATTACGGGTTCGAACGCCTCGAAAGGCTCCCCGGTTACTTGCGCGTTTATCCCAGTGACGACAAAACCCCACAGCCTAAGGCTGCGGGGTTGGGATTGCTTGCCCAGTTAGACCTTCTCGACCTGACTGAACTCGAGCTCCACCGGAGTAGAGCGACCGAAAATGAGCACAGCCACTTGGATCCGGCTCTTTTCGTAGTTAACTTCTTCCACAACGCCATTGAAATCAGCGAATGGACCGTCGTTGACACGCACCGTCTCACCTGGCTCGAACAATGTCTTCGGCTTAGGCTTGTCGCTACCATCAGCAACGCGACGCAGAATCGCTTCTGCCTCTTTATCGGTAATTGGTGCAGGCTTGTCGGCAGTACCGCCGATGAACCCCATCACCCGAGGAGTATCCTTGACCAAGTGCCAAGTACCCTCGTTCATATCCATCTGGACCAGCACATAGCCTGGGAAGAACTTCCGTTCGCTTTTGCGCTTCTGGCCGTTACGCATCTCTACCACTTCTTCAGTGGGAACCAGAATCTCGCCGAAGCCATCTTCCATGCCAGCCAGCTTTACGCGCTCGATCAGCGAGCGCATCACATGCTTCTCGTAACCCGAGTAAGCATGCACAACATACCAACGCTTAGCCACGGGACACCCTTAGCCGACAATCAAGGAAACAAGCCAGCCGAGCAGGGAATCAAGACCCCACAACAGCAACGCCATAACCAGAACAACAGCCACGACAATCAGCGTGGTCTGCGTGGTTTCTTGGCGAGTTGGCCACACGACTTTACGAATCTCGGTGCGAGCTTCCTTAACCAGTACAAAGAAAGACTTGCCCTTCGCGGTCTGCAGGCCTACAAAGGCAGCTACAGCAGCAATGGCAAGCAAAGCGAGTACACGGTACAGGATCGGCGAAGCAGCGTAATACTGATTGCCAACAACGCCAACAACTACCAAAGCGACTACTACAAGCCACTTGAGCAGATCGAAGCGAGAGCCTTGAGCTTCAGCTTTAGGAGTCATCTATGAAGATCCTGTGAAAAGAAAGCCAGACACACCGAGTGAATCTGGCAGGTCAGGAGGGAATCGAACCCCCAACCTACGGTTTTGGAGACCGTCGCTCTGCCAATTGAGCTACTGACCTAAAACAAAATCAGGCCGACCATTATGCCGGCCCGAAAAATACATTACAACCGCTTATTCGATGATTTTGGCTACGACGCCAGCGCCGACGGTACGACCGCCTTCACGGATAGCGAAACGCAGACCGTCTTCCATCGCGATGGTTTTGATCAGGGTAACAGTCATCTGAATGTTGTCACCTGGCATTACCATTTCAACGCCTTCTGGCAGCTCGCAGTTACCAGTCACGTCAGTAGTACGGAAGTAGAACTGTGGACGGTAGCCTTTGAAGAACGGAGTGTGACGACCGCCTTCTTCCTTGCTCAGAACGTAAACTTCTGCGGTGAACTTGGTGTGCGGCTTGACCGAACCTGGCTTGACCAGAACCTGGCCACGCTCAACGTCGTCACGCTTGGTACCACGCAACAGAACGCCGCAGTTCTCGCCAGCACGACCTTCGTCGAGCAGCTTGCGGAACATTTCAACACCGGTGCAAGTAGTAACGGTGGTATCACGCAGACCAACGATTTCCAGCGGATCCTGAACGCGAACGATACCGCGCTCGATACGACCAGTCACAACAGTACCGCGACCCGAGATCGAGAATACGTCTTCGATTGGCATCAGGAATGGCTTGTCGATCATACGAACTGGTTCTGGGATGTAGGCATCCAGAGTTTCAACCAGTTTCTTGACGGCAGTGGTGCCCATCTCGTTGTCGTCTTTGCCTTCCAGCGCCATACGAGCCGAACCGATGATGATCGGAGTGTCGTCGCCCGGGAAGTCGTAAGTCGACAGCAGGTCACGAACTTCCATCTCAACCAGTTCCAGCAGCTCAGCGTCGTCTACCAGGTCAGCCTTGTTCAGGAAGACCACGATGTACGGAACGCCAACCTGACGGGACAGCAGGATGTGCTCACGGGTTTGCGGCATCGGACCATCAGCGGCCGAGCAAACCAGGATAGCACCGTCCATCTGAGCAGCACCGGTGATCATGTTCTTCACGTAGTCAGCGTGACCTGGGCAGTCAACGTGAGCGTAGTGACGGATCTTCGAGTTGTACTCAACGTGCGCGGTGTTGATGGTGATACCGCGAGCTTTTTCTTCTGGTGCGCTGTCGATCTTGTCGAAGTCAACGATTGCAGAACCGAAAACTTCGGAGCAAACGCGAGTCAGAGCAGCAGTCAGAGTGGTTTTACCGTGGTCAACGTGACCAATGGTCCCAACGTTGACGTGGGGCAGGGAACGATCAAATTTTTCCTTAGCCATCGATATCACCCTCTACAGAAGAAATTAGACAAACAATATCAACCATTAAAACAAAGGCAGATATTTTCATATCTGCCTTGTTATATGGAGCTCTTGAGCGGATTTGAACCGCTGACCTCACCCTTACCAAGGGTGTGCTCTACCAACTGAGCTACAAGAGCAAAACCCTTTTGCACAACCTGCAAACTTGGAGCGGGTAGCGGGAATCGAACCCGCATCATCAGCTTGGAAGGCTGAGGTTCTACCACTAAACTATACCCGCGGAGCCTGCAGCTCACGCTTAAATCTGGTGGAGGGAGAAGGATTCGAACCTTCGAAGTCGTAGACGTCAGATTTACAGTCTGATCCCTTTGGCCGCTCGGGAACCCCTCCTAATCAGGCCGGCATTCTATATCATGCCAAACCCCTGTCAAGCATTTTCTCATTTAAAAACCTGAGGTTAGCTGCGTTGACACGCCTCACTTCGAATCCCGTTTAAGGTGTTCGCTGTGGAGCGGGCGCCATTCTATGCAAACTATTGAGCAGGTGCAACCCCTTCGCACAGCATTATTTTATGTTTTAACCCATTGAATTCCTTGGAAAGGTTTTGCAACTGCTGATCGCCCAACAACGGCTGGCCATCCGGCGCAACTGCAAGCCAGTAACCGCTTCCTGCAGCAGCTTTCGGCACGGATTGAGCATTGACCTTCATCGCCACCAGGCGCTGTTGCAACCTGGCAATTGAATCCTCTTCAGAAAATCCACCAAGGAAAAGACACTGCTGACGCGGCACCACCTGCCCTCTCCCGCTTTCACCAGCAGTTTCGCTCAGTAGACGGATATCCTGCTGCGCACCGCGATACAGACTAAGGGGCGTTACATCTTTGGCTCGCAAGGGCGCTTCCTGCTGATGCCAGACATAGTAAAAAACATTGAGAACCACTAGGAGGAGGAACAACCAACGCATATAAACCTCAGGACAAGGGACACGCCATCGCCAAGCCGACAAAAACCAGGTCGGGCACAACCCTGGCGTCAGGCTCGACGCCTTTAACCAACTCGGCATCCCCTCCCGTAATAAAGACGGTGAATTGCTCTCCCCAGTACGCTCGAGCCAGCTCTAATTGAGTGAGAACAAAGCCCCTCAGCATCAAAGAACAACCCCGCTCCACCGCTTCCGCGGTGGTACGCCCCGGGACATGACTGCAAAGGGCGCGCTCTGCCGCCTCATCACCATAACGAATTTTACGGGTATGGGTGCGAAGCTGGTTTCGCATCAAAGGCATGCCTGGACAAATGAACCCACCGAGATGCTCACCGTCAGGCCCGACAAAATCGGCAGTAACCGCGGTACCGAAGTCGAGAACCAGACAAGCACTCTCGGCAGCCAGGTGAAAGCCGCCAAGCAACGCCAGCCAGCGATCAAGCCCCAGACGCTCATAGTCTTCGTAGCCGTTTCGAACACCAGACATCTCGCGAGCGGGCTTCGCACACACGATAGGAATACTGAACTCGCGCTCAAGCATTTCGGTTAAAGCGCTGGTTTCCTCGTTGGTCCTGACGCTTACCAAACGACACTTGCGCAGCGAGAGTGACTTTATGATGCGTAGGCTCTCAAGCAAAGCCTGATTGGAATCCACAACTCCTTCCGAGACCAGCTCGCTCGCCGACGCATCCAGCACGCGCCATTTTATAAAGCTATTGCCGCAGTCAAGCTCAAGAATCATCACGCAACCTCAGGCTGAGCTCTCCGCCACTAAAGGCCTTTTCAACACCATCTACAATCAAGCGCAACCCGCCTTGGTTATCAATCCCGAGCACTACTCCATCGACACGGCTGTTACCCGCGATCAACGACACGGAACGCCCTTGCCACAGATGATTTTCCGCCCATTCTGCCTGCAGACTTGCGAACCCGTTGAGCTGGTGTTTATGGATATAAGTCTTGAGTTGATTACTCAATTCAACCACCAGAGCATTGCGATCGCAGGCTTTGCCTGACTCCAGCTTTATAGAAGTCCATTGCTGGTCGACCTCATCGGCAACCTGCATATTCACGTTGATTCCTATACCCAATACAACATGACACACATCCGCCGGATCGCCGACGAGTTCGAGCAGAATGCCAGCTATTTTCTTGTTACCCACCAAAACATCATTGGGCCACTTCAAACCGGCATTGGGCACACCGGTGTTTCGCAAGGCCTGCATCACCGCCAAGCCGACAACAAGGCTCAATCCCTCAAGCTGACGCATGCCGCCTTCGATGCGGAGTACAAGGCTGTAATAAAGATTCTCTGCAAATGGGCTTACCCACTTACGACCTCGACGACCACGGCCTGCCAATTGTCGCTCCGCGAGCACCAAAAACGGCGCGGCGGCGCCGTCACTGATGGAGCGCAGAGCTTCGGCATTTGTCGAGTCAACAGAGTCGAACACACGCACCGGCCATTGAGGCATCTTCCTGGTTATTTCCAGAGGATCAAGGAGCGTCAGAGGCGTCGACAATTGATATCCGCGACCGCGAACTTTATGGATCGACAGGCCAAGTTCAGCTTCAAGCTGTTGTAGCTGCTTCCATACGGCACTTCGGCTTATTCCCAG
This sequence comes from Pseudomonas sp. PS01270, assembly GCF_029959775.1. Classification (NCBI taxonomy): domain Bacteria; kingdom Pseudomonadati; phylum Pseudomonadota; class Gammaproteobacteria; order Pseudomonadales; family Pseudomonadaceae; genus Pseudomonas; species Pseudomonas sp. PS01270. The sequence continues at coordinate 44,854 of NZ_JASCPT010000033.1, forward strand.
GGCAACGCCCAGGTCCTGTCCGGAATGGAATCGTCCATCCTTCAGTAGATTCAACAACGTCAGCATGCAGGTATCGCCTCACAATGAGGCCCGCATAATAGCCATGCCCCGGGCCGTTGCATAGAAATCAAGCGGACACATTTCTCGCAGGCAAAACAAAACCCCAACTGCTTTCGCAATTGGGGTTTCGGAATTTAATCTTGACGATGACCTACTCTCACATGGGGAAACCCCACACTACCATCGGCGATGCATCGTTTCACTGCT
>NZ_JASCPT010000034.1:0-44968 GCF_029959775.1 Pseudomonas sp. PS01270
GGCATCATTTGAAGAACAGCCCAGTCTCTGAAGTCATCGTCATAACGCTTCGGCATTGCTAGACACCTTCGCCCCCATGAATGGTTGAGTCAATCAACAGAGGTGACAGGTAGGCTGACACGGGGGGGCTTGTAAAAAAGTAAGTCGCCGTCAGGCGAAACCGCCAGCCGCAGCTCCCGAAGCAACGGATATGCCCCCAAGAGCAAGATCAAAAGCTAACCCCCTCACCCCAACCCTCTCCCCCAAGGGGGCGAGGGGGAAAGGGAGCCGATCTTCATGCAACGCAAAATCCGGCCCGACTCAAAATCAGTCACGGAGAAATTCAGCCACCTTCTGCGCAGCACCCGCCAAATGATCGGAGTGCGTAAACCCAGAAACCTTCAGCGGCTTCAAATCATGATCCCCCGCCACCAACCAAAACACCTCAATCCCCGGCGCTAACGAATACCCCTCAACCGCCTCGCGATTCCCCAGAGCATCCCGCTCCCCCTGCACAATCAACGTCCGAGTCTTCAAACCAGCCAAATGCTCAACCCGAGGCTTCTCCGGCTTCCCCACCGCATAAAACGGATACCCCAGACACACCAACGCATCCACCCCCAACTCATCCGCCACCAGACTCGCCATCCGCCCGCCCATCGACTTGCCGCCAACAGCCAAAACCCCAGCGACATGACGCCGCACAACCGCAAACACCTCCCGCCAGCAATCCAACAGTTTCGGCGCAGGATTCGGCGGCCGCTTCACCCCATCCACCCGCCGCTGCGCCATATAGGGAAACTCAAACCGCAACACGTTGACCCCAAGCCCGGCAAGGCGCCCAGCCATGTCGTTCATCCACTCGCTGTCCATCGGCGCCCCCGCCCCGTGGGCCAGAATCAGCGTTGCCGAAGCCTCACCAACAGCGGCATCCCAAAGCCACCCATGATCGAGCACACACTGCGCCCATTGATCCCCGTCAATACTGGCCTTGTGCTGTTTGTCCATGCTTGCCTCGCTTTTAGTCTGCCTATAACTCCAGGCGAAGGATTCGCGCCGTTTGCGCGCTCACTTCGGCTGAACCGTGGATGGGGAACCATGAACACTTCTATCAGTACCGCCTACAACTACAAGGTGGTCCGCCAATTCGCCATTATGACGGTGGTGTGGGGCATCGTCGGCATGGGCCTCGGGGTTTTTCTCGCGGCGCAATTGGTCTGGCCGGAACTCAACTTCAATTTGCCCTGGACCAGTTTCGGCCGTCTGCGCCCGCTGCACACCAACGGGGTGATCTTCGCCTTCGGTGGCTGCGCGCTGTTCGCCAGCTCTTTTTATTCGGTGCAACGCACCTGCCAGACGCAATTGTTCGCGCCGCAAATCGCCGCGTTCTGCTTCTGGGGCTGGCAACTGGTGATCCTGTTGGCGGCGATCAGCCTGCCGTTGGGTTACACCAGTTCTAAGGAATATGCCGAACTGGAATGGCCGATCGACATCCTGATCACCATCGTCTGGGTCGCCTACGCGATCGTGTTCTTCGGCACGATCATGCAGCGCAAAACCAAACACATCTACGTGGGCAACTGGTTTTTCGGCGCGTTCATCATCACCGTGGCGATTCTGCACATCGTCAACAACCTTGAGTTGCCGGTGAGTTTCACCAAGTCCTACTCGGTGTACGCCGGTGCAACCGACGCGATGGTGCAATGGTGGTATGGCCACAACGCCGTAGGCTTTTTCCTCACCGCCGGCTTCCTCGGCATGATGTATTACTTCGTGCCGAAACAGGCCGAGCGTCCGGTGTACTCCTATCGCCTGTCGATCGTGCACTTCTGGGCCTTGATCACCCTGTACATCTGGGCCGGCCCGCACCACTTGCACTACACCGCGCTGCCGGACTGGGCGCAGTCGCTGGGCATGGTGATGTCGCTGATCCTGCTGGCACCGAGCTGGGGCGGTATGATCAACGGCATGATGACCCTCTCGGGCGCCTGGCATAAGTTGCGCAGCGACCCGATCCTGCGCTTTCTCGTGGTGTCGCTGGCGTTCTACGGCATGTCGACCTTCGAAGGGCCGATGATGGCCATCAAGACTGTCAACGCCCTCTCCCACTACACCGACTGGACCATCGGCCACGTTCACGCCGGCGCGCTCGGCTGGGTGGCGATGATCTCGATCGGCGCGCTGTACCACATGATCCCGAAAATCTTCGGCAAGGCGCAGATGCACAGCGTCGGTTTGATCAACGCGCACTTCTGGCTGGCAACCATCGGCACCGTGCTCTACATCGCCTCGATGTGGGTCAACGGCATCGCCCAGGGCCTGATGTGGCGCGCAGTCAACGAGGACGGCACGCTGACTTACTCCTTCGTCGAAACCCTGGTGGCCAGCCATCCGGGCTTTGTCGTGCGACTGATCGGCGGGGCGATTTTCTTAAGCGGCATGTTGCTGATGGCTTACAACACCTGGCGCACCGTGCGGGCCTCGCAGCCTGCTGATGTCGTCGCTGCCGCGCAGATGGCCTGAGGAGTCCGCCATGAAACACGAAACGATTGAAAAGAACGTCGGCCTGCTGATGCTGCTGATGGTGTTCGCCGTGAGCATCGGCGGCCTGACCCAGATCGTCCCGCTGTTCTTCCAGGACGTCACCAACAAACCGGTGGAAGGCATGAAGCCCTACACCGCGCTGCAACTGGAAGGTCGCGACATCTACATCCGCGAAGGCTGCGTCGGTTGCCACTCGCAGATGATCCGCCCGTTCCGCGCCGAAACCGAACGCTACGGGCACTACTCGGTTGCCGGCGAAAGCGTCTGGGATCACCCGTTCCTGTGGGGTTCGAAACGTACCGGTCCGGACCTTGCACGGGTCGGCGCGCGCTACTCGGATGACTGGCACCGCGCGCACTTGTACAACCCGCGCAACGTCGTGCCGGAATCAAAGATGCCGGCCTATCCGTGGCTGGTCACCCAAGCGGTCGACAGCAGCCACACCGAAACCAAGCTGAAAACCATGCGCACCCTCGGCGTGCCGTACACCGACGACGACATCAGCGGCGCGGTCGCCAGCCTCAAGGGCAAGACCGAAATGGACGCCCTCGTTTCCTATCTGCAAGTGCTCGGCACTGCGATCAAGAGCAAGAGGTGAGCCATGGTCATTGAAATGAGTGCAGGCCTGATCCGCGGCCTCGGCACGGTCGTGGTGTTCGTCGCCTTCATCGGTTTGACCTTGTGGGTGTTCAACCGCAAGCGCACCCCGGAATTCGCCGAAGCACGCCTGCTGCCGTTCGCCGACGAGCCACTATCCGAAACAATTTCAGCCCCTGAAACAAGGAGTACCCGGCCATGACCACCTTCTGGAGTACGTGGATCTGCGTACTGACCATTGGCAGCCTGATCGGCCTGACCTGGCTGCTGATCGGCACCCGTCGGGGCGAGACCAAGGGCAGCGTCGACCAGACCATGGGCCACAGCTTCGACGGCATCGAGGAGTACGACAACCCGCTGCCGCAGTGGTGGTTCATGCTGTTCGCCGGCACGCTGGTGTTCTCGGTGGGTTATCTGATTCTCTATCCGGGCCTGGGCAACTGGAAAGGCATCCTGCCCGGCTATGAGGATGGCTGGACCGGCGTGCACGAATGGGAAAAGGAAATGAACAAGGCCGACGCACGGTTCGGGCCGATCTTCGCCAAATTCGCGGCGATGCCCCTGGAAGAAGTGGCCAAGGATCCGCAGGCGCTGAAAATGGGCGGTCGTCTGTTCGCCTCCAATTGCTCGGTGTGCCACGGCTCGGATGCCAAGGGCGCGTTCGGCTTCCCTAACCTTGCTGACAGCGACTGGCGCTGGGGCGGCGATGCCGAGACGATCAAGACCACCATCATGGGTGGGCGGATGGCGGCAATGCCGGCCTGGGGCGAAGTGCTCGGTGAGGCCGGGGTGAAAAACGTTGCCGCTTATGTGCGCCACGAACTGGCCGGCCTGCCGCTACCTGCCGACAGCAAGGCGGATCTGCAAGCCGGGCAGCAAGCCTTCAGCACCACTTGCGTGGCTTGCCACGGCGCAACTGGCCAAGGCACCCCTGCCATGGGCGCACCGAATCTTACTCACCCGGCCGGCTTCATTTATGGCACCAGCCTGACCCAACTGGAACAGACCATTCGCCATGGTCGTCAGGGGCATATGCCAGCGCAGAACGAATTGCTGGGCAACGATAAAGTGCAACTGCTTGCCGCTTATGTGTACAGCCTGAGCAACGGATTGAACACAGAAAAACTGATAACTGAAGACAACAAGAAATAGCGATTGCGCACACCACTGCCGCAGCTTTCTCGCTGCGGCAGTTTCCCGCCCCTTTGCGACGCATTGTCGCACCCCTCGGATCCTCTCCTTTCGGAACCCCGGATTCGGGTCTACGCTTCATCGAAGCGGACCGGCTGAAGTCGGTTTCCAGATCAATCCCGAACGATGCACGCCGTGAACCGGCTGATGGATTCGCCGCAAACGCAGGTAGATAACGGCTGTTGCGCCGATTGCCCGCAATTCCCCGATCACGACCCGTGAACGGGCACCGTTGATGGCGATCCGGATTGCGAGCTTTTTACGCGCACTGCGACATTTTGTCAGAGGCCATTTTTGACCCTACGCGGCGCATGGAAAGGCCGCAGAATCAGCGTTGGAAAGCATTGACCCAGGTCATGGCGCGTTGCAATGACCCCCTGCTTTATACATACTTGCGGCCGATTTTATCCCTATAAAAATACCCAAACCGTGGAACCTTAGAATGAGCACAGCAATCAGTCCGACTGCTTATAACTATAAGGTAGTCCGCCAGTTCGCCATCATGACGGTGGTCTGGGGGATCCTTGGCATGGGGCTCGGTGTCTTCATCGCCTCGCAACTGGTCTGGCCGGAACTGAACTTCGGTCTGCCGTGGACGAGCTTTGGACGCTTGCGCCCGTTGCACACAAACCTGGTGATTTTCGCCTTCGGCGGTTGTGCACTGTTTGCCACTTCCTACTATGTCGTGCAGCGAACCTGCCAGACGCGACTGATTTCCGACAGCCTCGCTGCCTTCACCTTCTGGGGCTGGCAAGCGGTCATCGTCGGCGCCATCATCACCTTGCCGCTGGGTTACACCACCACCAAGGAATACGCCGAGCTGGAATGGCCGATCGCCATTCTGCTGGCGATTGTCTGGGTCACTTACGGTCTGGTGTTCTTCGGCACCATCACCAAGCGCAAAACCAAGCACATCTACGTCGGCAACTGGTTCTACGGCGCGTTCATTGTCGTCACCGCGATGCTGCACATCGTCAACCACATGTCGCTGCCGGTCAGCCTGTTCAAGTCGTATTCGGCCTACTCCGGTGCCACTGACGCGATGATCCAGTGGTGGTACGGCCACAACGCGGTGGGTTTCTTCCTGACCACCGGTTTCCTCGGGATGATGTACTACTTCGTGCCGAAACAGGCCGAACGCCCGATCTACTCCTATCGTCTGTCGATCGTGCACTTCTGGGCGCTGATCACCCTGTATATCTGGGCCGGCCCGCACCACCTGCACTACACCGCCCTGCCGGACTGGGCACAATCGCTGGGCATGGCGATGTCGATCATCCTCCTGGCGCCAAGCTGGGGCGGCATGATCAACGGCATGATGACCCTGTCGGGCGCCTGGCATAAGTTGCGCACCGACCCGATCCTGCGCTTCCTCGTGGTATCGCTGGCGTTCTACGGCATGTCGACCTTCGAAGGGCCGATGATGGCGATCAAGACCGTCAACTCGCTCTCGCACTACACCGACTGGACCATCGGCCACGTACACGCCGGCGCCCTCGGTTGGGTAGCAATGATCTCGATCGGCGCGATCTACCACATGATTCCGAAACTGTTCGGCCGTGCGCAAATGCACAGCACCGGGCTGATCAATGCGCACTTCTGGCTTGCCACTATCGGCACCGTGCTTTACATCGCGTCGATGTGGGTCAACGGCATCACCCAGGGCCTGATGTGGCGTGCAATCAACGATGACGGCACCCTCACCTACTCGTTCGTCGAAGCGCTGCAGGCCAGCCACCCGGGCTTCATCGTCCGTGCGCTGGGCGGTGCTTTCTTTGCCAGCGGCATGCTGCTGATGGCTTACAACGTGTACCGCACCGTTCGCGCGTCGGATCCGGTTGAAGCCGAAGCCGCCGCCAAGATTGCCGTCGTTGGAGCTCACTGATGAAGCATGAAGCTGTCGAGAAGAATATTGGCCTGTTGGCCTTCTTCATGGTCATCGCCGTCAGCGTCGGTGGCCTGACCCAAATCGTTCCGCTGTTCTTCCAGGACGTCACCAACAAGCCGGTCGAGGGCATGAAGCCGCGCTCGGCGCTGGAACTGGAAGGCCGCGACGTGTACATCGCCAACGGTTGTGTCGGCTGCCACTCGCAGATGATCCGCCCGTTCCGCGCTGAAACCGAACGCTATGGCCACTATTCGGTTGCCGGTGAAAGCGTCTGGGACCACCCGTTCCTGTGGGGTTCCAAACGTACCGGTCCGGACCTGGCCCGTGTGGGCGGTCGTTACTCCGATGACTGGCAACGTGCGCACTTGTACAACCCGCGCAACGTGGTCCCCGAGTCGAAAATGCCGGCTTACCCGTTCCTCGTGGAAAACAAGCTCGACGGGAAGGAAACCGCGAAAAAAATGGAAGTCTTGCGCACCCTCGGCGTGCCTTACACCGACGAAGACATCGCCGGTGCACAGGATGCCGTGAAGGGCAAAACCGAAATGGACGCGCTGGTGGCCTATCTGCAAGGCCTGGGCACCATCATCAAAAGCAAACGGTGAATCTGATGGATATCGGGATGATTCGAGGCCTGGGCACCGTGGTCGTGATGGTGGCCTTCATCGGTCTGGCCTTGTGGGTGTTCAGCCCCAAGCGCAAGTCGGAATTCGACGACGCGACCATGCTGCCTTTTGCCGATGATCCCGAAGCCATCAAGCACGTCGAGCAAGCTTCTAGGAGTAACAAAGAATGACTACATTCTGGAGTCTGTACGTCACAGTCCTCAGTCTCGGTACGATCTTCGCCCTGACCTGGCTGCTGCTGTCGACCCGCAAGGGCCAGCGCAGCGAACAGACGGACGAGACGGTCGGCCACTCCTTCGACGGGATCGAGGAGTACGACAACCCGCTGCCGAAATGGTGGTTCATGCTGTTCGTCGGCACCATCATTTTTGCCCTGGGTTATCTGGTGCTGTACCCGGGCCTGGGCAACTGGAAAGGTCTGCTGCCGGGCTACAACTATCTGGATACCGAGAAGCAGACCGCGTTCGCCAACGGCCAGACCGGCTGGACCGGCGTCCACGAGTGGGAAAAGGAAATGGCCCGCTCGGACGCTCGCTTCGGTCCGATTTTCGCCAAGTTCGCGGCGATGCCGATCGAAGAAGTCGCCAAGGATCCGCAAGCACTGAAAATGGGCGGCCGTTTGTTCGCGTCCAACTGCTCGGTGTGCCACGGTTCCGACGCCAAGGGCGCCTATGGCTTCCCCAACCTGACCGACGCCGACTGGCGCTGGGGCGGTGAGCCGGAAACCATCAAGACCACCATCATGGGCGGTCGCCACGCGGTGATGCCGGCGTGGGCTGAAGTGATCGGCGAGCAAGGCGTGGCCGATGTGGCTGCCTACGTGGTCACCAACCTCGATGGCCGTAAATTGCCGGAAGGCACCAAAGCCGACCCGGCCAACGGTCAGAAACTCTTCGCCGCCAACTGCGTCGCCTGCCACGGCCCTGCCGGTAAAGGCACCCCGGCCATGGGCGCGCCTGACCTGACACACCCGGGCGCATTCATCTACGGCTCGAGCTTCGCGCAACTGCAGCAGACCATCCGCTACGGCCGTCAGGGCCAGATGCCGGCGCAGGAACAACTGCAGGGCAACGACAAGGTGCACCTGCTGGCGGCGTATGTTTACAGCCTGTCCCATGGTGAAAAAGCGCCGGAGGCAAAGGCTGAGTAAAGCCAACGCTTGAAGCAAAAAAGGCCCCGCCAATGAGAATTGGCGGGGCCTTTTTGCATCCTGGCATTCATGACTCGAAACGGTTGCTCAATGGATCTGAGCTGATAAACACGGTGCCCTTATGAAAATGACAAACCGATCGTCCTCGACCCGCCTTTCCGATTGCAGGGGAAATCTCAAGGTAGTAACGTTCCTACATCAGAATTTCTGGAGGCCAAACATGATGGCCATCACCACTATTTCAAGCCGCGAGTTCAACCAGGACACCAGTGCAGCCAAAAAAGCCACGCATCAAGGTCCAGTGATCATTACTGACCGAGGCAGGCCTGCCCACGTGTTGCTCAGCATCGAGGAGTACCAGAAACTGACGGGTTGCCAGACCAGCATCGTTGAGCTACTGGCGATGCCGGATGCGCTTGAAATCGAATTCGAACCCGAGCGCGCCGTCATCACTCCTCGCAGCGTGGACCTTTCCTGATGTTTCTGCTGGATACCAATGTAGTTTCCGAGTTGCGGAAGAACCAAGCCGACAGGCATGTGGTGAAATGGGCAAACAGCATTTCCCCAGCCAGCCTGTATCTATCCGCAATCACTGTGCTGGAACTGGAAACGGGCGTCCTGCGTATCGAACGTCGTGACCCTTCACAAGGCCAACTGCTGCGCAACTGGCTGGAACATCACGTCAAACCGGCGTTCTCTGGCAGAATCCTGCCGGTCGATAGCAGCGTCGCCATCCGGTGCGCACGATTGCACGTTCCCGACCGCAGCAATGAATGCGACGCCTTGATCGCCGCCACCGCGCTTGTACACGGGCTTACGCTGGTAACTCGCAACATTGCGGACTTCCAACACAGCGGCGTCAATCTGATCAACCCATGGATCGCTGCCAACACCTGATTGATGAATACCCCGCCCTATCAGCGGCGGGGCTTTTGTCAGGGGCGTTGGGCGAAGATTGAATGCACCACAGTGGTGTCGATCAACGTTCGATTGCGCCATTGGTTGTTCTTCACCAGGTACACCTGGAGTTGCTTGCGATCCTCAGTGAAACTGGCAATCAGATAGGTTTGCTGAGAGGTACTGCCACTCAGGTACATGGGCACGTTACCTTCCTGGTAGGCATCACCTCCGTCCTCGTGCAAATGGCCGGCAAAAATCGCCGTCACTCGATATTTGTTAACCATGTCGTAGAAGCGTTTCTGTTGCGCCTGGGTTCCCATGTGGTTCAACGGTTTATGCATGTTGATGATGATGGCGTAGCCCGACGCTCGCGCCAGCCTGAGATCCGTCTCGAGCCAGTCCAGTGCATCGTTGATTTCGAACGTCGTCGGGTTCAATGGATGAGCAATCCGGGCGGTATAGGTCGGTTCGTTGTTGAGCTGAACCATATGCACTTCGCCAATATTTTTCGAATAGGCGAGACTGCCCGAATAGGTCTTGCTCAGAAAGCCACTGGTAATCTTCAGATCAAAGTTATCGACCTTACCTTCATGATGCTCTTTGAACTCGACGATACTTCCTGCCGCACAGCTATTGCTAAAGCAATCATCGACATTGTTTTCATAGTCGTGATTACCAAGGCCGTAGAGATATTCGCCCTTGAAATGTTTATCCAGCAGTTCCTTCATGAACGAGCGCTGCCAGCCATGCCCGAATGCGGTTATATCACCATTGATCATCAGGGGAACCTGCGCTTGAGGGCCGTGCAGATTTCTGAATTCGGCAATGCTCGCAAGTTGGGTTTCCACCAGCCATTTCGAGCGCTCCTTGAATTCGGAATCGGATTCGGGGATGCGGCGATCGGTCTTGTCCGTCCACGGATATTGAGTATCCGAAGCAAACACCATGTGTTTCGGCATGTCAGTAGTGGCCTGAGCGGTAATAGCCGAAGCTAACATCCAGGCACCCACAAAGATGCTCTTGAGATTATTTAAATTCATGCTTTTAAATTCCATTTAAGTTAACTATCAATACGCAAAAGAATTTCGCGAGAGCAAAACTTATGCGAACACAGCTAAAACTTCAAAGCATTCATAAACAACAATCAAGTTTATATATTTCAGACCCAACACTTGTAACAGGCAGCCAATTCAATCTGTAGCTCTTGTAGCCGAAGTGGCAACGACGGACGGTTTGTCGTTCAACTTGCGACATCGACGGTTGTTGCTTGAACAAGCGATTGAAAAGATGAACTAGCCGCTTCGGCAAAACCGTCCATACTCAACAAGTCAATTGATCTGCGTCAGGCTTTTGCGCAATCGCTACACCATCCGCATTTTTTACCCAACGCGACCAAAGGTCGCACCCTTGAGCCAGAGCGGCAGGCGTATCATCACGCTACTGCAACAGCCCTTTTTGACTTCGGTTGGCACGTATCGACCGAGGCATTTTTCCACTGCCGTGGGATGCAATGATGAGCAATCAGATTCCGGTACACGACGTCACGCCGCCGAGCAAGAACGCGAACAACAGCGTCGACCTTTATGCCTCACGAGAAAAAATCTACACCCGTGCCTTCACCGGCCTGTTCCGCAATCTGCGGATGCTCGGCGGTGCGGCGTTGTTTCTGCTGTATTTCGGCACGGTGTGGCTGAACTGGGGCGGTCACCAGGCAGTGTGGTGGAACCTGCCGGAGCGCAAGTTCTTCATCTTCGGCGCGACCTTCTGGCCACAGGATTTCATCCTGCTCTCGGGCCTGTTGATCATTGCCGCGTTCGGCCTGTTCTTCATCACCGTGTACGCCGGGCGCGTCTGGTGCGGCTATACCTGCCCGCAAAGCGTGTGGACGTGGATTTTCATGTGGTGCGAAAAGGTCACCGAAGGCGACCGCAACCAGCGCATCAAGCTCGACAAGGCGCCGATGAGCGCCAACAAATTCCTGCGCAAACTGGCCAAGCACTCGCTGTGGCTGCTGATCGGTTTTGTCACCGGCATGACCTTTGTCGGCTACTTCTCGCCGATCCGCGAACTGGTCATCGAGTTCTTCACCGGCCAGGCTGATGGCTGGTCGTATTTCTGGGTCGGTTTTTTCACCCTCGCCACGTACGGCAATGCCGGTTGGTTGCGTGAGCAGGTGTGCATCTACATGTGCCCGTATGCGCGCTTCCAGAGCGTTATGTTCGACAAGGACACGCTGATTGTTTCCTACGACCCGCGCCGTGGCGAAAGCCGTGGCCCACGCAAGAAAGGCATCGACTACAAGGCGCTGGGGCTGGGTGATTGCATCGACTGCACGATGTGCGTGCAGGTCTGCCCGACCGGTATCGACATCCGCGATGGCCTGCAGATCGAGTGCATCGGCTGCGCTGCGTGCATCGACGCTTGTGACAGCATCATGGACAAGATGGATTACCCGCGCGGGCTGATCAGCTACACCACCGAGCACAACCTCTCCGGGCAGAAAACCCATAAACTGCGACCACGCCTGATCGGCTACGCCGTGGTGCTGCTGGCGATGATCAGCCTGTTGGTCGCCGCGTTCTTCATGCGCTCGCTGGTCGGTTTCGACGTCAGCAAAGACCGCGTGCTGTACCGCGAAAACGCTGAAGGCCGGATCGAAAACGTCTACAGCCTGAAGATCATGAACAAGGATCAGCGCGACCACACTTACCTGCTGCAAGCCGAGGGTCTGCCGGACCTGCGCCTGCAAGGCAAGCGCGAGATCAAGGTGGCCGCCGGCGATATCGTCAGCATGCCGGTCGAGTTGTCCAGCGCACCGGAACAACTGCCATCGAGCACCAACGAGGTGAAATTCATCCTCAAGGACGCCGATGACAACAGCGTCCACGTTGAAGCCAAGAGCCGATTCATCGGCCCACAAATCCGTTGAGAGAATTTTGAACATGCCCGCTGCAAACGCCGCAAGTCCTTGGTACAAGCACCTCTGGCCGTGGATCATCATCGCGATTCTGGCCTGCTCGGTGGCCTTGACCCTGTCGATGGTGACCATCGCGGTGAACAACCCGGACAATCTGGTCAACGACAACTATTACGAAGCGGGCAAAGGCATCAACCGTTCACTGGATCGCGAACTGCTGGCGCAAACCCTGAAGCTGCGTGCAGCGGTGCATCTGGATGATGTGACCGGGGAAGTCGATCTGCGCTTGAACGGTGACAGCCAGCCGCAAACCCTGGAACTGAACCTGATCTCGCCGACCCAGCCGGAAAAGGATCGCAAGATCGTGCTGACCCGCAGTGGCAGCGAGAGCGGGCGCTACATTGGCCAGTTGAGCGACAAGGTTGAAGGGCGACGGTTTGTCGAGTTGCTTGGCAGCCAGGATGAGCACGTGTGGCGCATGTTTGAAGAAGAACTGGTCAGCCATGACAAGGAGCTGCTGCTGGGTGATGAGCCATTGCAGGGCGCGGAAGATCTGAAAAAATAAGCCTTTTACTCTGATCGTTCCCACGCTCTGCGTGGGAACGCAGCCAGGGACGCTCCGCGTCCCAGCCGAAGCGGACGCGGAGCGTCCGGGGAGGCATTCCCACGCGGAGCGTGGGAACGATCATCGGAACGCGCACCATGACCAGCCCAACCCCCTGCTACCACTGCGCCCTGCCCGTCCCGTCCGGCAGCCGCTTCACCGCCGTCGTCCTCGGGCAGGCCCGCGAATTCTGCTGCCCGGGCTGTCAGGCGGTGGCCGAAGCCATTGTCGCCGGTGGTCTGGAAAGCTATTACCAGCATCGCAGCGAAGCGTCGGCCAATCCCGAAGCGCTGCCCGTGCAACTGAGCGATGAACTGGCGCTGTACGACCGCGCCGACGTGCAGCAACCCTTCGTCCGCCATGAAGGCGATCTGGCCGAAACCACCTTGTTGATGGAAGGCATCAGTTGCGCCGCCTGCGGCTGGCTGATCGAGAAACACCTGCGCACCCTGCCCGCAGTCGCCGAAGCGCGGTTGAACCTGTCCAACCATCGCCTGCACGTGCGTTGGGCCGACGCGCAATTGCCGCTGAGCCAGATCCTCGCCGAGCTGCGCCACATCGGTTACGCCGCCCACCCGTACCAGGCCGACCGCGCCAGCGAACAACTGGCCAGTGAGAATCGCCTGGCCCTGCGCCAACTCGGCGTCGCCGGTCTGCTGTGGTTTCAGGCGATGATGGCGACCATGGCCACCTGGCCGGAATTCAACATCGACCTCAGTCCCGAGCTGCACACGATCCTGCGCTGGGTCGCGCTGTTTCTGACCACACCCATCGTGTTCTACAGCTGCGCGCCGTTCTTCAAAGGCGCAATGCGCGATTTGCGTACCCGCCACCTGACCATGGACGTCTCGGTGTCGCTGGCGATCGGCAGCGCTTACATCGCAGGGATCTGGACGTCCATCACCGGGGTCGGCGAGCTGTACTTCGATGCGGTCGGTATGTTCGCGCTGTTTTTGCTCGCCGGACGCTATCTGGAACGCCGCGCCCGCGAACGCACCGCTGCCGCCACCGCGCAATTGGTCAACCTGTTACCGGCCTCGTGCCTGCGCCTGGATAGCGATGGCCAGAGCGAACGCATCCTGCTCAGCGAGTTGCGTGTGGGCGAGCGGATTCTGGTGCAGCCGGGCTCGATTCTGCCGGCCGACGGCAAGATCATCGATGGCCAGTCGAGCATCGACGAATCGCTGCTGACCGGCGAATACCTGCCACAGCCGCGCACGCTCGGTGATGCGGTCACTGCGGGCACGCTCAACGTCGAAGGCGCATTGACCGTCGAAGTGCAGGCGCTGGGACAGGACACGCGTCTCTCCGCGATCGTGCGCCTTCTTGATCGCGCTCAGGCGGAGAAACCGCGTCTGGCAGAAATCGCCGATCGCGCCGCGCAATGGTTCCTCCTGCTGTCGCTGATTGCTGCGGCAGTGATCGGCCTGCTGTGGTGGCAGCTGGACCCAGCGCGGGCGTTCTGGATCGTCCTCGCCATGCTGGTGGCGACCTGCCCGTGCGCGCTGTCGCTGGCGACGCCGACCGCCCTCACCGCCGCCACCGGCACCCTGCACAAACTCGGCCTGCTGCTGACACGCGGCCATGTGCTGGAAGGCTTGAACCAGATCGACACGGTGATTTTCGACAAGACCGGTACGCTCACCGAAGGCCGCTTGGTGCTGCGCTCGATTCGCCCGCTCGGCAGGCTCGACAGCGAGCAATGCCTGAGCCTTGCCGCTGCGCTGGAAAACCGTTCGGAACACCCGATTGCCCGCGCTTTCGGCCGTGCGCCGCTGGCCGCCGAGGACGTGCACAGTACACCGGGGCTGGGCCTGGAAGGCGTGGTCGGTGCGCAACGCTTGCGCATCGGTCAGGCCGAATTTGCCTGCGCCCTAAGCGGCGCGGCACTGCCGTCAATGCCTGATGAAGCCGGACAATGGTTGCTGCTCGCTGACTCCCACGGGCCGCTGGCGTGGCTAGTGCTCGATGATCGTCTGCGTGACGACGCTCCCGCCCTGCTCGCGGCCTGCAAAGCGCGGGGCTGGCGCACCTTGCTGTTGTCCGGCGACAGTTCGCCGATGGTCGCCAGTGTCGCCGCCGAACTGGGAATCGACGAGGCCCGTGGCGGCTTGCGCCCCGATGACAAACTGCAAGTGCTGCAACAACTGCACACGGAAGGACGCAAAGTGTTGATGCTTGGTGACGGCGTCAACGACGTGCCGGTGCTGGCTGCGGCCGATATCAGCGTGGCCATGGGCTCGGCCACCGATCTGGCGAAAACCAGCGCCGATGCGGTGTTGCTGTCCAACCGCCTCGACGCCTTGGTACAGGCCTTCGCGCTGGCGCGACGCACCCGCCGGGTAATCATCGAAAACCTGCTGTGGGCAGCGCTGTACAATGGCCTTATGTTGCCGTTCGCCGCCCTCGGCTGGATCACTCCGGTGTGGGCGGCGGTCGGCATGTCGATCAGTTCGCTGACCGTGGTGCTCAACGCCCTGCGCTTGACTCGCCTGCCGAGCGCGCCGGCCGCCGGCAGCCCGACCCAAACCCGCCCGCTGCCGGCCTGAGCCGCGCGGGCCTGGAGTTACCGATGCCAGCTCTCTACGTGATGATTCCCGCTGCCTTGCTCATCGTCGCCATCGCCGTGTACATCTTCTTCTGGGCGGTGGACAGCGGCCAGTACGACGACCTCGACGGCCCGGCACACAGCATCCTTTTTGACGATCAGGACCCCAACCACACCGCCGCGGTGGACGAAGCCAACGCCGGCAAACCGGACGACAAGGTGCCGCCCCATGCTTGAACTGGCGCCGCTGCTGGTCTCGGCGCTGATCCTCGGCCTGCTCGGAGGCGGCCACTGTCTGGGAATGTGCGGCGGCCTGATGGGCGCGCTGACCCTGGCGATTCCCAAGGAGCAGCGCAGCCGGCGCTTTCGTCTGTTGCTGGCGTATAACCTCGGGCGGATTCTCAGTTATGCCACGGCGGGATTGCTCATCGGCCTCGCCGGCTGGGCAGTCGCCAACAGCCCGGCGGCGCTGTTCATGCGCGTACTGGCCGGATTGCTGCTGATTGCCATGGGCTTGTACCTGGCCGGTTGGTGGAGCGGGCTCACCCGTATCGAAGCGCTCGGGCGTGGCTTGTGGCGCTTCATTCAACCGCTGGCGAATCGCTTGCTGCCGGTTTCCAGCCTGCCCCGCGCCTTGCTGCTCGGTGCGCTGTGGGGGTGGCTGCCGTGCGGGCTGGTTTACAGCACCTTGCTGTGGAGCGCGAGTCAGGGCAATGCGCTGGACAGTGCGTTGCTGATGCTCGCTTTCGGCCTCGGCACCTGGCCGGTGCTGCTCGCCACCGGGTTGGCGGCTGAGCGGGTGACGGCGATCCTGCGCAAACGCAGCGTGCGCGTGGCGGGTGGCTTGCTGGTGATAGTGTTTGGCCTGTGGACCTTGCCCGGGCCGCATCAGCATTGGCTTATGGGCCATTAAATGTGTGGCGCGGCCTTCGCGAGCAGGCTCGCTCCCACAGGTCTTGAGTACGCTGCAAATCCAATGTGGGAGCGAGCCTGCTCGCGATGACGCCCGCATGGACAACGCAAATCCCCGCCGTTGATGCAAATCAAGATGCCCTGCAATGCCCTCCCCTAGACTCGCCACACTGCCAGCCTATCCGGGGGAATGCCCGCATGCTCGACGCCATTCGTTGGGACTCTGATCTGATCCGCCGCTACGATCTGGCGGGGCCACGCTACACCTCGTACCCGACCGCCGTGCAATTTCACGGTCAGGTCGGCACTTTCGACCTGTTCCACGCCCTACGCGACAGCCGTAAGGCCCAGCGGCCGTTGTCGCTGTACGTGCATGTGCCGTTCTGCGCGAACATTTGCTACTACTGCGCCTGCAACAAGGTCATCACCAAGGATCGCGGTCGCGCGCAGCCGTATCTGCAACGGCTCGAGCAGGAAATCCAGTTGATTGCCTGCCACCTCGACCCGGCGCAAACCGTCGAGCAGCTGCATTTCGGTGGCGGCACGCCGACCTTTCTCAGCCACGACGAATTGCGCCAGCTGATGGCGCACCTGCGCAAGCATTTCAATTTGCTCAACGATGACTCGGGCGATTACGGCATTGAAATCGACCCGCGCGAAGCCGACTGGTCGACCATGGGCCTGTTGCGTGAATTGGGTTTCAACCGGGTCAGCATTGGCCTGCAGGATCTTGACCCGGCGGTGCAGCGCGCGGTCAATCGCCTGCAAAGCCTGGAAGAAACCCGCGCGGTGATCGATGCGGCGCGAACCCTGCAATTTCGCTCGATCAACATCGATCTGATTTATGGCCTGCCCAAGCAGACGCCCGACAATTTCGCCCGCACCGTCGAGGAAGTGATCAGCCTGCAACCGGATCGCCTCTCGGTATTCAACTACGCGCACCTGCCGGAACGCTTCATGCCCCAGCGGCGAATCAACAGCAGCGAACTGCCGAGCCCGGCGCACAAGCTGGAAATGCTCCAGCGCACCATCGAGCAACTGACCGCTGCCGGCTACCGCTACATCGGCATGGACCACTTCGCCCTGCCTGATGACGAGTTGGCGATCGCTCAGGAAGAACACACCCTGCAACGCAACTTTCAGGGCTATACCACTCACGGCCATTGCGACCTGATTGGCCTGGGCGTGTCGGCGATCAGCCAGATCGGCGATTTGTACTGCCAGAACAGCAGCGACCTCACGGCCTATCAGAACAGCCTGGCCAGCGCGCAGCTGGCGACCAGTCGCGGCCTGGTGTGCAACGCTGACGACCGCTTGCGCCGCGCAGTGATTCAGCAACTGATCTGCAATTTCAAACTTGAATTCGCCGAGATCGAGCAGCAGTTCAACATCGATTTTCAAGGCTACTTCGGCGCGCTGTGGCCGCAGTTGCAAGGTATGGCAGAGGATGGCCTGATCAGACTCGAGCGCGAGCGCATTGAGGTGTTGCCAGCGGGCCGATTGCTGGTGCGCTCGGTGTGCATGGTTTTCGATGCGTACCTGGAGCAGCAGAACCGCCAGCGTTTCTCCCGAGTGATTTAAGGCTTGGTCAGCAACGAGCCGACCTTGAGGTTCTGATCAGGATTGAGCGCCGACTGGTTCATCACTTTCGACAAGGAAAGGTTGGCGGTGATCAGGCCGCTGTTGAGGGCGGCGATGGCGCCACGTAATGCGGCGAGCTTGTTGATCTTTTCCTCGTTGGAGAGGGTTCTGTCTGACATGACCGCCGCCATGCGCGCTTTTTTCTCGATGATTTCTTTTTGGATCTTGCGAATCATCTTCAGCAACTGCTGGATGTTCTCCGGCAAGCCACTGTTGTCGATGTCACTGTTTTCGCCGCCGACAGCGGCGGATTTGGCGATGGCCGCGCCGGACAGCGACACTTTGACGCCCTCGACCAAGGTCGGGGTTGCCGTATTCGACAAGGCGTCGTCGCGGTCGATTGCAGCGTCGGGACCGGTTACCTCCGGCGAAGCAGCAATGCCGCTGCTACCGGGGCTTAGCGTGCCAATGGCGGTCATCGGGGCCTTCCTTGGATGAGTACTGATACTGGGTTATCGGCCGCCGGTGCTGCGGCTTTATGTCTGTAGGACAACGCCGCCGCGTGCTGGCCTGAATGTCCTTCCGTGGGTTACCCTTACGGCTTATGTGTGTTTTCCCACAAGGATTGAAGAAATGTCCGAGCCAGTCAAACTGCGCGCTCACAACCAGGCCCACTGCAAGGATTGCAGCCTGGCCCCGCTCTGCCTGCCACTTTCTCTGAATCTGGAAGACATGGATGCGCTCGACGAAATCGTTAAACGCGGCCGCCCGCTGAAGAAGGGCGAATTCCTGTTCCGTCAGGGCGACACCTTCGATTCTGTTTATGCAGTGCGCTCCGGCGCGCTGAAAACTTTCAGCCTGAGCGATGCCGGCGAAGAACAGCTGACCGGCTTCCACCTGCCGAGCGAACTGGTCGGACTGTCGGGCATGGACACCGAAAAACACCCGGTCTCGGCCCAGGCGCTGGAAACCACTTCGGTCTGCGAAATCCCCTTCGAACGCCTCGACGAACTCGCGCTGCAATTACCACAACTGCGCCGCCAGTTGATGCGGGTGATGAGCCGCGAGATCCGCGACGATCAGCAAATGATGTTGCTGCTGTCGAAGAAGACCGCTGACGAGCGCATCGCCACTTTCCTGGTCAACCTGTCGGCACGTTTCCGTGCTCGCGGCTTCTCGGCCAATCAGTTCCGTCTGAGCATGTCGCGCAATGAAATCGGCAATTACCTGGGCCTGGCGGTGGAAACCGTGTCGCGGGTGTTCACCCGCTTTCAGCAGAACGAATTGATCGCCGCCGAGGGCAAAGAGATCCACATCCTCGACCCGATCCAGTTATGCGCGCTGGCCGGCGGTTCGATCGAAGGCTGATCACGACCCGCGGTTGAGCGAATCGTTTCAGCCGCGGGTATACTGCGCCGTTTGCAGCCCTGCCAGGACACCCCGATGGTCTTCGACTCCTTCGACATCAAATCCCTGATCCGCCCCGTGATCGACTTCCCGAAACCGGGCGTGATCTTTCGCGACATCACCCCGCTGTTCCAGTCGCCGACGGCCCTGCGCCTGGTGATGGACAGCTTCGCCCACCGCTACGTCGAAGCCGACTTCACCCACATCGGCGCCATGGATGCCCGTGGTTTTCTGATCGGTTCGGTACTGGCCTACCAGTTGAACAAGCCGCTGGTGCTATTCCGCAAGCAAGGCAAACTGCCGGCGGACGTACTGGCCGAAGGTTACGCCACCGAGTACGGCGAAGCGTTTCTGGAAGTGCACGCCGACAGCCTGTGTGAAGGCGATTCGGTGGTGATGTTCGATGACCTGATCGCTACCGGCGGCACGCTGATCGCAGCAGCCAACCTGATTCGCCGCATGGGCGCGCGGGTGCATGAAGCCGCGGCCATCATTGATCTGCCAGAGCTGCAAGGTTCGCAGCGCTTGCAGGATATGGGTATCCCGACGTTCTGCCTGACGCAGTTTGCGTTGACTGATAAATAATCAAGATCTAAAGATTGATCGTTCCCACGCTCCGCGTGGGAATGCCTCTAGGGACGCTCTGCGTTCCAGCTTGCGATAGGGACGCGGAGCGTCCCGGGCTGCATTCCCACGCAGAGCGTGGGAACGATCATGCATCGGACGATCTTTTGCTTTTAGAGCCCCATCTGCTTGCTGATGATTTCGTTCATCACTTCCCGCGTTCCGCCGCCAATCGACAGAATGCGATTATCCCGATACAGCCGCTCCACCAGGCTTTCACGCATGTAACCGAGCCCGCCAAGGATCTGCACGGCTTCGGTGGTGATCCGGTCCGAGGTGTCGGTGGCGAAGTTCTTCGCCATGGAAATCTCCTTGATCACGCTCTGCCCCGCCGCCATTTTTGCCGCTTGCCGATACGTGAACTCGCGCGACACTTCCAGCGCCGTGGCCATTTCGGCGAGGCGATGTTTGATCACTTGAAATTTGCCGATGGGTTTGCCGAACGCCTCACGCTCGCGCGCCCACTTCAGGCTCTCCTCCAGCGCCAATTGCGCAGTCATGTTGGCCATCAGCGCCAGCGCCAGGCGTTCGCTCTGGAAATTGCCCATGATGCAGGCGAAGCCCATGTTCTCCCCGCCGATGAGGTTTCCTACAGGCACGCGGCAATCGTCGAAGAACAATTCAGCGGTGTCCGACGCCCACCAGCCCATTTTCTTCAATTGCCGACCGACACTGAAACCCGGCGTGCCCTTCTCGATCAGCAACAGGCTGATACCGCCAAACCCCGGCGCACCGGTGCGCACCGCGACCGTGTAGAAATCCGCGCGCACGCCGCTGGTGATAAAGGTCTTGCTGCCGCTGACCCGGTAGAAGTCGCCGTCACGCACGGCGCGGGTTTGCAAGTTGGCGACGTCGGAACCGCCGCCGGGTTCGGTGACTGCCAGCGCGCTGATTTTCTCGCCGCTGAGCACCAGCGGTACCACCCGCTCGCGAACTTCTGGCCGCGCCCATTTGACGATCGGTGGCAGGCCGATATCCAGCGAACCCAACCCCGCCACCAGGCCACCAGAGCCACAGCGCATCAGCTCTTCACTGGCGGCGACCTTGGCGAACAGATCGCCCTCATGGCTGCCGCCGAGCGCTTCGGGATAGCCGATACCGAGAATGCCCGCCGCACCGGCCTTGAGGTACAGCTCACGGGGAAAGCTTTCGGCTTCTTCCCACTGATCGATGTCCGGCAGGATCTCGCGTTCGACGAAACGTCTGACGCTGTCGCGGACCAATTGATGGCTGGGGTCGAAGTATTCCTGAAAGGCAGGCATGGGCGAGCTCCACGGAAGGGTTCGCCGACGTTAACCGAGCGCTTGCTTGGTTATCAATGAAATTGTGTGAATCAGATGGACCGCGGCGCACCATTCGCGAGCAGGCTCGCTCCCACAGGGGATTTGTGAACGACACAAAACCAATGTGGGAGCGAGCCTGCTCGCGAAGGCGTCAGTTCAGACGCCGCAAATTCAGAGGGAAATCGGTTTACGCCCGGCAAACGAATGCGCCAGCGTGCCGCCGTCGACCAGCTCCAGCTCACCGCCCAGCGGCACGCCGTGGGCAATCCGCGAGGCGACCAGGCCTTTGTGGTTGAGCAACTGCGCGATGTAGTGCGCCGTCGCCTCGCCTTCCACGGTCGGGTTGGTGGCGAGGATGACTTCGGCAAAGGTCCCCGCCTCTTCAATCCGCGCCATCAGTTGCGGAATCCCGATCGCTTCCGGCCCCAGGCCATCCAGCGGCGACAAGTGCCCCTTGAGCACGAAATAGCGGCCACGGAAGCCGGTCTGCTCCACCGCATAAACGTCCATCGGCCCTTCGACTACGCAAAGCAGCGTGTCATCGCGGCGCGGGTCGGCGCATTGCGGGCACAGATCGTCTTCGGTCAGCGTGCGGCATTGGCGGCAATGGCCGACGCCTTCCATGGCCTGGCTCAAGGCTTGGGCCAGACGGGTACCACCGCTGCGATCACGTTCGAGCAACTGCAACGCCATGCGCTGAGCGGTTTTCTGACCCACGCCTGGCAAGGTGCGCAGAGCGTCGATCAGTTGGCGAATCAAAGGGCTGAAGCTCATGGGTAAACAGTCCGACTAAACAACGAGACGCGGTTTATACCCGCGCCTCTGGCCAGCGTCAAATCCTCAGTCCTGGGCGACCCGGACCACCAGTTTGCCGAAGTTGCGCCCCTCCAGCAGACCGATGAACGCCTCGGGCGCCTGCTCCAGGCCTTCGACCACGTCCTCGCGGAATTTCACCTTGCCGTCGCGTACCCACGGCACCATGTGGCTGATGAATTCCGGCTGACGATCACCGTAATCGTCGAAGACGATGAAGCCCTGAATCCGCACACGCTTGGTGAGCAAAGTGCGTTGCAGCATCGGCAAACGATCCGGGCCGGTCGGCGCCTCGGCGGCGTTGTAGCCGGCAATCAGGCCGCACAACGGGACGCGCGCCTTGGGGTTGAGCAGCGGCACGACGGCATCGAAGACATGGCCGCCGACGTTCTCATAATAAATGTCGATGCCGTTCGGACAGGCCTTGGCCAGTTGCTCGGCGAAGTCATCGGCCTTGTGGTCGATGCAGGCATCAAAACCCAGCTCCTCGACCACGTATTTGCACTTCTCGGCCCCACCGGCCACACCGACCGCGCGCAGGCCTTTGATCTTCGCCACTTGCCCGACCACCGAGCCGACGGCGCCGGACGCTGCAGCCACTACCAGGGTTTCGCCCTCTTTCGGCTGGCCGATGTCCATCAGGCCCATGTAGGCGGTCATGCCCGGCATACCCATTACGCCGAGAGCCATAGACGGGCTCGGCAGGCCGGCCGGGATCGGCATGATGTTGCGGCCGTCGCTGATGCTGTGGCTCTGCCAACCGGTGGCGCCAACCACCAGATCACCTACGTGGAATTTCGGATGATTGGACTGCTCGACCCGACTGACCGCACCACCGGTCATGACTTCGCCGATTTGCACTGGCGCAGCGTAGGACGGAGCGTCGCTCATGCGCCCGCGCATGTACGGGTCGAGTGACAGGTACAGGGTTTTCAGTAGGACTTGACCGTCCTGCAGATCCGGCAGCGCCTCGCGCTCGAGACGAAAGTTCTCCGGGGTCGGCGCGCCGGTCGGGCGCGAGGCGAGGACGAAGCGTTGATTGAGGGTGAGAGGGTCGGACATGTCAGCGTCTCCTGTGAATGGGGAATTCGGTGTATAGGGAGCAGACCTTGGTAGCGGTGGTGTGTTCGATGTTTCTGCAGTTTTGACCGAGGCGCGCTCCCACTGATC
This sequence comes from Pseudomonas sp. PS01270, assembly GCF_029959775.1. Classification (NCBI taxonomy): domain Bacteria; kingdom Pseudomonadati; phylum Pseudomonadota; class Gammaproteobacteria; order Pseudomonadales; family Pseudomonadaceae; genus Pseudomonas; species Pseudomonas sp. PS01270. The sequence continues at coordinate 22,735 of NZ_JASCPT010000034.1, forward strand.
GTTCCCACGCTCTGCGTGGGAACGCAGCCCGGGACGCTCCGCGTCCCAATCGCAAGCTGGAACGCGGAGCGTCCCCAGAGGCATTCCCACGCAGAGCGCAGGAACGATCCGCGCCGCGCAGAAACAAAAATGCCAGGCACGACGCCTGGCATTTTGTGTAGCTCATCTGCCGCCCAAAGGCGAATCAGAATGGCAGTTTCATACCCGCTGGCAGGTTCATGCCGGCGGTCATGCTGCCCATTTTTTCCTGGCTGTTGGCTTCGATCTTGCGCACGGCGTCGTTGACGGCGGCAGCGACCACGGCTTCCAGCATCTCTTTGTCGTCTTCGCTCAGGCCTTCGACCAGGCTTGGGTCGATGCTCACGCTTTTAACGTCGTGACGACCGGTCATCACCACGGTGACCATGTCGCCGCCGGCCTTGCCGGTGACTTCGGCGTTGGCCAGTTCTTCCTGCATCTTGGCCATTTTTTCCTGCATCTGCTGCGCCTGCTTCATCAGGCCGGCCATGCCACCTTTCATCATGGGAATCACCTCAAACGTACTTGGATAAAACAGCGCCCGGCCATCTTGGCCGAGCACCTTCAGTTATTAGCCTTGGGTGACCAAGGCGTCGACAGGTTCAATAGTATCGCTTCGCACCACCGCGCCGAACTGCTGAACCATCTGCTGGATGAACGGATCACCGTGGATCGATTCCTCCGCCTCACGCTGGCGATTGGCGCGGCGGCGCGAGGCGGCCTGGGCCGGGGTTTCCTGCTCAGGCTTGATCAGCTCGATGGTCAGCGTCAGCGTGCGCCCGTGGAACTGGTTCAACGCGTCGTTGAGACGACGCTGTTGCGTGGCGTTGAACAGGGCGCTGTGGGCCGGGTCAAGGTGCATCAGCCAGTGGTCGCCGTCGACCGCAATCAATGTGCAGTTGGCGGCGATGCTGCCGGTCATGCCGGAAATCGGCAGCTTCGGGAACAGCTCCAGCCATTGCAGGGCCAGGCCGGTGGCCGGCGCGGCGGCAGGTTCCGGCTCGGGTTCAGGCTCAGGATCGGCGGCGTGTTCGCTGGCCAGTTCGTCGAGATAGCTGTAGGCCGAATCCATGTCCGGCTCGATGTAGTCTTCATCCAGCGGCGGTTCGTCGTCCATGTCCATGCCCGGCGTAGCGGCATCGACGTCGGCGACGGACGGCTCGGGAATCGGCGCAGCGGCCCACTCTGGCGCATCCGGCACCACGCTGTCCGGGGTCGGCAGCGGCATCGGCGGCAGCTCGGGCTGCTCGCCAGCGGTTTCCAGCACTGGTTCGACGGCGGGTTGCTGAACGGGCGCAGGCTCGGCCTCGGCTTCCACCGGGTCGTTCCACGGCAGATCGACCGCGGCTTCGACGGCGACTGGCTCAGGCTCCGGTTGTGCTTCGACAACCGCAGCCACAGGTTCTGGCTCGGCAACCGGCGCCGCTACCGGTGCGGGCGCAGGTGTGGGCGCAACAGCCGCAGCGACCACCGGCGCAGGCTTCTGCGCGGCAGCCACTGAGTTGGCGGAATCAACTGTGGCCTGGCTGATCCCCACTGGCTTTAGCGGTTGCCTCGGTGCATCCGCCGTATCCGCCGGGCGGAACGCGAGCATTCGCAGCAAGACCATCTCGAAACCGCCACGCGGGTCCGGCGCGAGCGGCAAGTCGCGGCGACCGATCAGGCCCATCTGGTAATAGAACTGCACGTCTTCGGCCGGCAACGACTGGGCCAGAGCCAATACGCGATCACGGTCGCCGTGGCCATTGTCGACCCCTTCCGGCAGCGCTTGAGCGATGGCCACGCGGTGCAGCACGTTGAGAATTTCCGAGAGCACGCCGTTCCAGTCCGGACCTTGCTCGGCCAAGTGACGCACGGCTTCGAGCAACGCCTTGGCGTCGCCTTCGATCAGCGCATGCAGCACGTCATAGACCTGACCATGATCCAGCGTGCCGAGCATCGCGCGCACGTCGGTAGCGAGCACTTTGCCTTCACCGAACGCGATGGCCTGATCGGTCAGACTCATGGCGTCACGCATCGAGCCGTCAGCAGCGCGGCCGAGCAGCCACAGTGCATCGTCTTCAAACGGTACGTTTTCCGCGGTCAGCACATGGGTCAAGTGCTCGACCACACGCTCGGGCGTCATGTTCTTCAGGGAGAATTGCAGGCAGCGCGAAAGAATCGTTGCTGGAAGTTTCTGCGGATCGGTGGTCGCCAGGATGAACTTGACGTAGGGCGGCGGCTCTTCGAGGGTTTTCAACAGCGCATTGAAGGAATGGCTGGAAAGCATGTGCACTTCGTCGATCAGGTAGACCTTGAAGCGCCCACGACTTGGCGCGTACTGCACGTTATCGAGCAGTTCGCGGGTGTCTTCGACCTTGGTGCGGCTGGCGGCGTCGATCTCGATCAGGTCAACAAACCGCCCCTCATCAATCTCGCGGCACACCGAGCACTCGCCGCAGGGACTGGAGGTGATACCTGTCTCGCAGTTCAGGCACTTGGCAATGATCCGCGCGATGGTGGTCTTGCCGACCCCGCGCGTCCCGGTGAACAGGTAGGCGTGGTGCAGCCGTTGGCTGTCCAAGGCATTGATCAGAGCCTTGAGCACATGGGTCTGGCCGACCATTTCGCGGAACGAGCGTGGACGCCATTTACGTGCAAGAACCTGATAACTCATCGAAAACCGTCGCAGCGAAGGAAGCAGAAGCGGCTAATGCTAGCGGAGCAAGGGCAAAATTGCATCCGGTGTCCTCGTCTAATATGGCTAAGCTGCATCAGCAGAGGCTTTTATCAGCTCGGGATGGGGAATTACCGGAGCGTCTATGCGGTGGGCCGTGGCGGCATTGCTGGGTATCAGCCTCAACGCGATGGCAGCGCAAGCGCCGTTGCGCTTCGCCGTGCCGGACAGTTGGGCGATGCCGATGGTGCAACTGCAAGGCGGCAGACCGACCCAGGGCATCCTGCATGACGTCCTGCTCAGCCTGGCGACCCAGGTCGGCGCGCCAGCGCAATTCGTCGTCCTGCCGCGCGCGCGGGTACAGAGCGCCATGGAGCACGGCGACATCGACGTGCGCTGCTATGCCGCACAGTCGTGGCTGCCGAATCAGTCCGGCGATTACATCTGGAGCGTGCCGTTGTGGTTTCAGCGCGACCTGCTGATCAGCCGCAAGGAACAACCGGCGCAGATCAATCCCGCCCAGCTACCGCGCCAGGCCATCGGCACCGTTCTCGGCTACAGCTACCCTACCCTGCAACCGCTGTTCGACGCCGACCAGTTGCAACGCGAAGACGCGCGCAATCAGGAACAGGTACTGGAAAAGCTCCTAGCCGGGCGATATCGCTATGCGGTGAGCAATCAGTGGACGCTGGACTGGATCAATCAGCGCCTGCTGCCGGAGCAGCAGCTGCAAGGGGTCGCGGTGCTGCAAGAACAGAATATCGGCTGCTATGTGAGGAACGACCCGAACGTGCCGGTGCAGCGGATCCTGCGCACGTTGCTGCGGATGAAAATGTCCGGCGAGATCGACGACATAATCCGGTTGTACACCGGCGCCTCTTCAACCACACCCTAGCTCCCACAGGGTTGGCCGGGTCAATAACCGTGCGATTCGCGGAATTTTGGCTCGCGGCTGTGGTGATAATCGATCCACTCCACCACGTCGTAAGGCAGATAAAGCTGCTGCCGGGCACGGGACACGGCGATGTACACGGCACAGATGCGCTGATCGAACTCGTAGGCATCCTTGAATTTCTCGTTACTGAGCAACGTCCGGGTCAACAGCACGCGCCTGAACTCCATGCCGCCAGCCCGCTCGGCCATCATCAACAGGCAGGCTTTGCCTGGCTCGATGATCTTTTGGCTCAGGCGAGTCAGGTCGGCAATCATGAAGCCGTTTTGCAACTGCGCCTCGATCCACAAGAAAGCTTCATCGAACTGGTTGGCGGCGCGCACCTGCTGCCAATCAGCCATGTCGCTGAAATACGGGTGCGGTCCTTTCTCGCTGGACCCGGCATTGTAGAAATCGCGCCGGAACAGCTCGATGGCGGTGGTCATGAAATGCTTGATGTCGTCCTGCGCTTCCCGGTCGGGGAAACTGAAGGCGCAACTGGAGTCGTGCAGATGGATGGCCCACATCATCGTGTCCCACGGTGAAGCGGTCAGCACCACGCAACCTTCGGGCGGCACGAAGGCTTGCGGGTAGTACTCGATATCGACGTCGGCGTGACGAGCGCCTTCGAACGGCACTTTGCTCTTGTGCGTATGGCGCGAGATCAGCGGATTGACCAGGCGCTCGACATTGCGCCCCGAGCGCACCGAATAGCAGATATCGCTCTGACGAACTTCACGCTTGCGCTTGGGCGCCTCGCCCGTGGCCTGCTGATACTCATCGCCGAGGGTGATCAGCACCTGCTGCCCGCGCTCGATGATTTGCAGCAACGACGCCGGCACATCCTGGCTTTCGTCGATGATCACATGGGTGTAGCGCGGCGGGACGCGGCAACCGGCGAGACTGGCGCGTTTGATCATCAGCAACGTCGGAAAACCGCTCTGGCTGGCCCAGGCCGGATTGGCTTCCAGATACACCCACAGGCGACTGGAGTATTCCAACAGCGCTTGCGAGTCTGCGCCGGTCAAGGGCTGCTGGAAGTGCGGCAAGTGCCTGGCGGACAGCGTGTGATCTCTTGAGGCGCAGTACAGCTTGAGCACGCGCAGACAAACTTCGAGGGTGCCCGGCCCGTCGTGGTGGCGAAAGCCGAAGATATTCAGTTCCTGCGCCAGCGCCTGCTTGCCCGGGAGACGCGCCGGCGTCCTGGCCATAGGCAACCGGGGACCAAGCAGCTGAGCCTGGGCGAAATCGAAAAAGGTCTGGCCAATTTCCGTGTCGTGGACCTGCACGATGTGCTTGCGCAGCGTCGCCAGTTTCGCCGGGGTGCGCGCCAGCACCAGTGTGCGTTTCGAGCGCAGGCATTCGATCAGTGCGCTGAGCATGTAGCTCTTGCCGATGCCGGCATAACCCTGCACGTGCAGGTCTTCGTCGAGGTTGGCTCGGAAGGTTCGCAGCAGTTTGTCCTGCGCCGCGCTTAACCAGTGCTCCCGCTCGCGTGGCGTGACCATTTGCTGGCGAAACGGGTTGTTCTGTTGCTGATGGCGGATCTTGTAGTCCGCATCCCACTGCCCGCCGGGCAACAGAAATGCCTGCGCGGCGACTTCATCGGCCATGAGAAAGCGCAAGTTCAAGCCTTTGAGCGCATTGAGGCCGAAATACAATTTGCGCGAATCGAACAGACGCCGCGCCTCTGCAAGCAGTCCCGCCGATCCGGTGCGCCGAGAGGTGACAGACCAGTCAATGAGTCTGGCAAGAATCTTCTCCGCTGCGCTGGCGCTCAAATCCTGTTCCGTGGCCTGGGCGAGGTTCTGGATGACCAGCACTGCCGCCAGTTCCGGGTCGCTCAGGCTGGCCAGTGTCGCGTCACCCTCGGGCTGCAACAGCGCCGTACACGCATCATGGGTGATGGGCAGAAATACCGGGGTGGCCAAATCAAAATGTTCCGGGTGCATACAACCTCGCCGCCTGGGCTTTAATACAACACCAGATCAGTCCTGGTCATTCTCGTCGTGCATTTCATGGGACTGCGGCAAGTTTCCCTCACTGCCGGACTCGGGACTGATCCGCAGCTCGAAGGAGTAACCGCCGAGCGTGCCGGACATGCCGCGTCGTTCAGTGCCGCTGGCCACCGCCCCCGCATCGATCTGCGCCTGCACTTCGTAGAGCGCCATTTCCAGCAGTTTGCGCAGGTGTTCAGGGTTTTGCGCGCTGGCGTGCAGTTGCAGGTCGTACTGGCCGGCCACCGATTCAGCGAGGGCCGGCTGGTCCTGCACCGCGAGCGGCTGCGCAGTTTCTTCAGCCGCATTGAACACGGTCGAAGCCGCCAGAATCGCAGCGTGCTCTTCATCCATCAGGTCGAGCACTCGCGACAGCTCCAGCGTGCGTTCGGGCTGATCCTGCATCTGCGTTTTGACTTCCAGACGCCGCATCTGCCATTCGCGCAGTTTTTCACGAGTCAGATCGTCGATTTCACCCACTTGCCTTACCTCTCAATGCCAGGCGAGGGAGTATGCCACTGTTCCTGTCGACAGCCGCACGGGCACCGGGACGCTGCGCTGCTGATCCGCGCGTTTCTGATGGCGGATCAACGCCACTAGCCAAATCGCAGGCATAAAAAAACCGCAGTGGGCGAAACCCATGCAGTTCTGTCTGAAGCCTTGGCTGGTTCGTTAAGGTGGTGCCCCCACCAGCCACACCCCGGCACACAATGTTCCCGCTGTGGCTGCTTCCTTCCGGATCTGACCAGGTTCACGGGTAATCGTTGCGGGGGGACCGATGGGGTCACCATAACGACGCTTGCCTGTCGGCGAGCCGCGCCATTGTACCTGTCTGAGATGAACTTACAACCGTTGGTTGCAGATAAAAACCTGAACGGCTTCAAGGACATAAACATCACGGCCTGCGACACCTACAAGGCCAGCACCTCATCCGCCCTGCCGCCCGCCTGCTGGATCACCAGATGAATGAAGTGCAACTTGGCGATCGCCGCCGCCGGCAGTACGAACGGGTAGAAATCCGGCTGGCCCATGCTGCGCGACAGTTCGTTGAGCATGCCGGCCAGTTCGATCCACGCATTGACGAACGACAGGAATGCCGTGCCGCCGGGGTGCTCCGGATCGTACAGGGTGCTGGTGGGAAATGGCTGATAGTCGAAGTCCATTTCCCGCGCGCTCATGCCGAAGCCCAGCGCCGTGTCGACCGCATCCATCATGTGCAGGTAATGCGCCCAGGTTTCCGCCCAGTCTTCCCACGGGTGCATGGTCGCGTAGGCACTGACGTAGTGCTGCGGCCAGTCCAGCGGCGCGCCTTGCTGGTAATGCCGGTCCAGCGCCTCGGCGTAACTGGCGCGCTCGTCGCCGAACAGATTGCGGAACGCGTCCAGCCAAGGGCCGTTGGCGATGAGGCGATCCCAGTAGTAGTGGCCGACCTCATGGCGAAAATGCCCGAGCAGCGTGCGGTAAGGTTCGTGCATCGCTGCCCTGACCTGCTCACGGTGAGCGTCGTCGGCCTCTTTGATATCGAGGGTGATCAGGCCATTGGCGTGGCCGGTCATCGGCGCGTTGCCTTCCAGGTCGACACCGATGAAGTCGAACGCCAGCCCGGTTTCTTCATCCGTGGTTTTCGGGATGACCGGCAAGCCGAGGGTGATCAGTTGCGCGACCAGTCGACGCTTGGCGATTTCGACTTTGCGCCAGCGTTCGGGATTTTCCGCGACGGACAGGTCGGGAATGGTGCGGTTGAGGCTGCAAGCGATGCACAAGGTGTCGTGATCGTTGGCCGGCAGCAGCCAGTTGCACGCGGCGGGCATGTCGAGGTTGGCGCAGCGGCGGAACAGTCCGGCGTCGGGATCGGCGTCGAGTGTCCAGGTGCCCTCTTCCGGCCCCGGCTGCAGCGAGGTCAGGCGACTTTCTTCAGGTTGATAGCCGAGCAAGGCGTTACACGCCAGGCACTGACTGTTGCGAAAGAACAGCGACTGGCCGCAACGGCACGGCCAGACTTTGCTGTTGCGCGAGGATCCGGCCACGAACGGCGCGATGATGCGGGAACTGAGCTGCTCGAAAAAACGGTGCATGGCGATCTCTCCCTGGGACTGGCCAAGACTAGATCATCCTGAAGACAACATCGTTCCCACCCATAACCGCGCAGCCGGGTGATAGCACTATTGTGGCGAGGGGATTTATCCCCGCTCGACTGCGCAGCAGTCGCAAAAAACCGTACACGCGATACAGATAAAATGATCGGCCGCAGGGTTTTGGGGTCGCTGCGCAACCCAGCGGGGATAAATCCCCTCGCCACAGGTGTCCATCCGGAGAGGGGTAAAACCCCTCACCACAGGGGTTCATCCGGTCAGACAGGGACGCCGTGGGTTTTGAGGAAGGCGATAAACGCTTCTTCGTCCATGACCTTCACCCCCAGTTCGTTGGCCTTGGTCAGTTTCGAGCCGGCACCCGGGCCTGCGACCACGCAATGGGTTTTCGCCGACACCGAACCGGCGACCTTGGCACCCAGGCTTTCCAGATGATCCTTGGCCACATCCCGGCTCATCAACTCGACCTTGCCGGTCAGCACCCAGGTTTCGCCGGACAGCGGCAGACCTTCGACGACTTTTTTCTCGCTCTGCCAATGCATGCCGAAATCGCGCAGCTGCTGCTCGGCCCGCTCGGCCAGTTGCCGATGCTCAGGCGAGGCGAAGAACTCGCGCACCGAGTTGGCCTGCTTCTCGGGCAATGCCTGGCGCATGTCCAGCCAGTCAGCGTTCATCACCGCTTCCAGCGAACCGAAGCGATCGGCGAGTTTCTGCGCACCACCGGGGCCGACGAAGGGAATGTGCAGTTTGTCGAGCAAGCCGCCCAGGGTGGTACTGGCGGCGAATTCGGCGCCCAACTCGCCTTGATCCTGAATCTGCAAACCATGGCCGAGCAATTCGCTGATGACCTGCTGGTTGTGCGCATCCTCAAAGAAACTGTGAATCTCGTGCGCCACTTCCAGGCCGACGTCCGGCAGGTAGGTCAGCACATGCGGCAAGGCCTGTTGCACGCGCTCCAGCGAACCCAGCGAACGCGCCAGCACCTTCGCCGTCTCTTCGCCGACATCGGGAATGCCGAGGGCGTAGATGAAACGTGCCAGGCTCGGTTGCTTGCTGTCTTCGATGGCTTTGAGAAGCTTGTTGCTCGATACCTCGGCAAAGCCTTCCAGATCGACGATGTCGTCGAACTTCAGCGCATACAGATCGGCCGGCGAGCTGACCAGACCTTCGTCGACCAGTTGCTCGACGCTCTTGTCGCCCAAGCCTTCGATGTCCATGGCCCGACGCGAGACGAAGTGAATGATCGCCTGCTTCAATTGCGCGCCACAGGCCAGTCGGCCGACGCAGCGATACACCGCACCTTCGCTGAAGGTTTCCTTGCCCTTGCTGCGCTTGACCAGTTGCGTGCGTTCAACGTGGGAGCCGCACACCGGGCAGCTTTCAGGAATGGCCACCGGGCGCGCGTCATCGGGGCGACGCTCGATGACTACCTGCACCACTTGCGGAATCACATCACCGGCGCGGCGAATGATCACCGTGTCGCCGATCATCAGGCCCAGCCGCGCGACTTCGTCCATGTTGTGCAGCGTGGCGTTGGCCACGGTGACGCCGGCGACTTTCACCGGTTTCAGACGCGCCACCGGAGTCACCGCACCGGTGCGGCCGACCTGGAATTCCACGTCGAGCAGCTCGGTGAGTTCTTCCATCGCCGGGAATTTGTGTGCGATCGCCCAGCGCGGCTCGCGGGCGCGGAAGCCCAGTTCACGCTGGTCGGCGATGCTGTTGACCTTGAACACCACGCCATCGATTTCATAGGCCAGCGAGTTACGGCGTTCGCCGATGTCGCGGTAATACTCCAGGCACTCATCAATGCCCTTGGCCAGCTTCAGTTCGTGACTGATCGGCATGCCCCACTTCTGCAACTGCTTGAGGTTACCGATGTGGGTGTCGGCGATATCGTGAGACACCTGACCGATGCCATAGCAGCAGAATTCCAGCGGACGATTGGCGGTGATCTTCGAGTCGAGCTGGCGCAGGCTGCCTGCTGCCGCGTTGCGCGGGTTGGCGAAGGTCTTGCCGCCGATTTCCAGTTGCGAAGCATTGAGGCGCTCGAAACCGGCCTTGGACATGAACACTTCACCGCGCACTTCCAGCGTCGCCGGCCAGCCTTCGCCGTGCAGCTTCAGCGGAATATTGCGCACGGTGCGCACGTTGACGCTGATGTCTTCGCCCGTAGTGCCATCGCCCCGGGTGGCGCCGCGCACCAGCAGACCGTCCTGATACAGCAGGCTGACCGCCAGGCCATCGAGCTTCGGCTCGCAGCTGTATTCCACCGCCGCGCCGCCACCGAACAGATCGCCGGCCGGCACGTCGAGGCCTTCGTTGACGCGGCGATCGAACTCGCGCATGTCGGATTCTTCGAAAGCGTTGCCGAGGCTGAGCATCGGAATTTCGTGACGCACCTGAGTGAACGCGGTCAAAGCCATGCTGCCGACGCGCTGGGTCGGCGAGTCGCTGGTGATCAGTTCTGGGTTGGCCGCTTCCAGCGCCTTGAGCTCGTGGAACAAGCGGTCGTACTCGGCATCGGGAATGCTCGGCTCGTCGAGAACGTGATAACGATAGTTGTGCTGATCCAGCTCAGCGCGCAGCTCTAGAATGCGGGTTTTGGCGGCGGTCATGGGTGTTCTCTCATAAAGCAAAAGAGCAGCCGAGGCTGCTCAATTATTTTGCCGATCGTCTTGTTAAACAGGAACGACCTTTTGTATCAACGCTTCTGGGTCAATGCGCGGCGTTCGAATTCAACAATGCGCTGACGGTAGTGTTCGATCGTCTGCGCGGTCAGTACGCTGCGCTGATCGTCTTTCAGTTCGCCGTTCAGTTCCTGGGACAGCTTGCGGGCTGCCGCGACCATCACGTCGAAAGCCTGCTTCGGATGACGCGGGCCTGGCAGACCGAGGAAGAAGCTCACCGCCGGAGTGCTGAAGTGGTCGATGTCGTCCAGATCAAAGATACCCGGCTTGACAGCGTTGGCCATGGAGAACAGTACTTCGCCGTTGCCGGCCATGCTTTCGTGGCGGTGGAAAATGTCCATCTCGCCGAAACGCAGGCCGCTTTCGAGAATGTTCTGCAGCAGCGCCGGGCCTTTGAAGCCGGCCGGGTCGCGGCAGATCACGCTGATCACCAGGACTTCTTCGGCTTGCGGCTGATCTTTTTCCGCCACGGCCGCTGCAGGCTTGCTGTCTTCGGCGAAATCGTCATCGCGGCTGCTGAAGCTCGGGCCGCCGTCCAGATCGAGGTCGAGGTTCAAGTCGCCCTGCGCCGGGCCGTTGCTGCCGCGCTTGCCACGTTTCGAGCCGGATTCACGCGGCTCGCGGGCTTCGCGGTTGGGCATGCTCACCGACGGCAGATCGTGCTCGTCCAGTTGCGGCTCTTTGTGCGTGTCCAGGACGCGGGCCGGGCCCAACAGCTCGGCGCTGGTATCCTCGTCCGGCAGATTGGACAGGCTCCGGTCGAGACGGAATTTCAGCTTTCCCTTGCCGCCGCGCATACGGCGCCAGCCATCGAAAAGAATACCGGCTATCACAATGATGCCGATGACGATCAGCCACTCGCGCAGACCGATTTCCATGTAATCCCGTGCCTCTATAAAAAATGCTGAAAAATAAGGGGTTTACACTGCGTAAACCGCTTTAAAACGTGGCGCCAACTCTATGTTCTGACAGGCGTTTTGCCCACGTATACGAAAAATTGACATTAAACTAGCACGACCAAAGACAACTTTACACCGTCTGTCTCATTTGGCTTGCGCGAATATGTCGATTGGCCATTCAGCCGGTATCAGTAAAAAGTCCTACAGACCTCCAAAACTATTCCGACACCACACCGACTCAGGCATCCACCATCGCCATCGCCTCCTCGACATCCACCGCCACCAGTCGCGAACAGCCCGGTTCATGCATCGTCACACCCATCAACTGCTCGGCCATTTCCATGGCGATCTTGTTGTGGGTGATGTAGATGAACTGCACGGTCTGCGACATCTCTTTGACCAGGCGTGCGTAGCGTCCAACGTTAGCGTCATCCAGTGGCGCGTCAACCTCATCGAGCATGCAGAACGGCGCCGGGTTCAACTTGAAGATGGCAAAAACCAGGGCCAGTGCAGTCAGGGCTTTTTCGCCGCCGGAGAGCAAATGGATGGTGCTGTTCTTCTTCCCGGGCGGCTGCGCCATGATCGTCACCCCTGTATCGAGTAGATCTTCGCCCGTCAGTTCCAAATACGCGCGCCCGCCACCGAAAACTTTCGGGAAAAGTGCCTGCAAACCACCGTTGATCTGATCAAAGGTATCTTTGAAACGGTTGCGGGTTTCCTTATCGATTTTGCGGATGACGTTTTCCAGGGTCTCCAGCGCCTCGACCAGATCGGCGTCCTGCGCATCCAGATAACGTTTACGCTCCGATTGTTGCGTGTATTCATCGATGGCCGCGAGGTTGATCGCACCCAGGCGCTGAATCCGCGCGTTGATGCGTTCGAGTTCTTCTTCGGCTTCGCGTTCACTGGCTTGTGCGGTCAATGTGGCGAGCACGCCATTGAGATCGTAGCCATCTTCGAGCAATTGATCCTGCAAAGCCTTGCGCCGTACGGTCAGCGCCTGCCATTCCATGCGTTGCTGTTCGAGCTGGCCGCGAATCAACTGCGATTGCTGCTCGGCCTGGGTGCGGCGCTTTTCCGCGTCGCGCAATTCCCGATCGGCGTCTTCCAGAGCGATCTGCGCGGTCTTGAGTTCTTCATCGACGGTCATGCGCTTGTCGAGCAGTTCTTCGAGTTTCAGACGCAGCTCTTCCAGCGGCGCCTCGCCCTCCTCCAGATTCAGGCTCAACTGCTCGCGCTTTTCCGTGAGGCGCTCGGCCTGCATCTCCAGACGCTCCAGCGCCTGTCGCGTGGAGTCATGCTGGGCGCGCAACGAGCCGAGACGCACGGCCAGTTGATGGGCGTGATCCTTGTGCTGCCGCGCTTCCTGACGCACGCGATCGAGGCGTTCGCGCAGGCTGTCGCGCTGGGCCAGCAGCAACTCGCGCTGCTCGGTGTCGAGCGCCATGGAATCCAGCGCTTCCTGCAAATTCATGCGCGCTTCGCCGACCTGTTCGTGCTCAAGCTCGCGCTGTTCGGCGAGTTCGACCAGTTCTTCATCGAGACGGGTGCGGCGCAATGTCAGCTGTTCGGCTTTGGCCTTACCAGCAGACAACTGCGCTTTCAGTTCGCCTTGCTGGCGCGCTTCGTCCTGCAGCAAGCGGCGCAGATGTTCGCGGCCGTTTTCCTGCTGGCGCTGTTGCGCGCGCAGGGTTTGCAGGCGGGTTTCCATGGCCTCGACAGTGGCTTCGCGCTCCTCACGCTCCAGTTGCAGGTCTTCGATTTCCTGGCCACGGGCGAGCATGCCGCTTTCCGCTTCGCTGGCACGACGTACACGCAAGAAGTGCCGACCGACCCAATAGCCATCGCGACTGATCAGGCTTTGCCCGGCGCTCAACTGGCCACGCAAGGCCAGCGCCTGTTCAAGGCTGTCGACCGGTTTGACCTGGCCGAGCCACGGCGACAGATCGATCTGCGCCTCGACTTTGTCCAGCAGACTGCCCGCCACCCGCACGCCATCGCTGGCCGGGCTGAGCAGGCGCAAATCGCCTTGGGTGAAACCGGACAGATCGAAGCCGCTGAAATCGTCGACCAGCACCGCTTGCAGATCGGCACCGAGCACGGTTTCCACCGCCAGCTCCCAACCCGCCTCGACCTTCAGGCCTTCGGCCAGGCGCGGACGCTCGGCGAGGTTGTGTTCCTTTAACCATTCGGCGGTGCCGGTGCCCGGATCGAGCGCCGCTTGCTGCAAGGCTTCCAGCGACGCCAGACGCCCATTGAGCCGCTGCAGATCGCCCTGCGCCTGCTGCTGCGCGCTCAGCGCCTGCTGCAATTCCTGACGCAGTTGTTCGAGCTTTTCGACCTGTGCTTCTTCGCTGGTCTGTAAATCTTCGAGGGTCGCTTCGGACTCGGCGAGCTGCTCGTTGAGCGCCATGATCGCCGCGTCTTCCGGGTCGGCGGACAGCAACGCACGTTCTTCGGCGAGGCGTTTCTGCCGGTCAGCCAGACGCTCCATGCTGCTTTCCAGCTGCTGAATCCGCGACTGCTGGACTTCAGCCTGACGGCGCGGTTCGGCAGCGGTCAGGTTGAAAGCATCCCACTGCTCCTGCCAGCCGTGCATGGTGGTTTCGGCTTCTTCGAGGGCCGCAGCGGCTTCCTCGGCGGCGGCGCTGGTGACTTCCTGTTCTGGCGTGAGCATGTCCAGCTCTTCGCCGAGGGTCAGCAACAGCGTGCGGTCGTGGCCCAGGTGCGACTCGGTTTCCAGACGCGCGCGCTCGGCTTCTTTCAGATCGTCCTGCAACTGGCGTAACCGCTGCTGGCCATGCTGAATGCTCTGCTCGACCCGGGCGATGTCGCCGCCGACCGAATAGAAGCGGCCCTGCACCAGATTGAAGCGTTCGGACAGGTCGTGGTGACCGTCGCGCAGGCGCTCGATGGCCGCATCAGCGTTACGCTGTTCAGCGACCAGCGCTTCGAAGCTGACTTCCTGATTGCCGATGATCGACTCGCGCTGGCCGACCTGCTCGTTAAGATCCTGCCAGCGCAGGGCCGACAGTTGCGCCTTGAGCTGACGCTCTTCGGCCTTGAGTTCCTGATACTTTTTCGCCGCCTCGGCCTGACGGTGCAGACGTTCGAGCTGGCGCTCCAGCTCTTCGCGCAGGTCGGTCAGGCGGGCGAGGTTCTCGTGGGTACGGCGGATACGGTTTTCGGTCTCGCGGCGACGCTCCTTGTACTTGGAGATGCCGGCGGCTTCTTCGATGAAATTGCGCAGGTCTTCGGGCTTGGATTCGATCAGCTTGGAGATCATCCCCTGTTCGATGATCGAGTAGCTGCGCGGGCCGAGGCCGGTGCCGAGGAAGATATCGGTGATGTCGCGCCGACGGCATTTGGTGCCGTTGAGGTAATAAGTGGTCTGGCTGTCGCGGGTGACTTTGCGGCGGATGGAAATCTCCGCGTAGGCGGCGTATTCGCCGAGCAGCGTGCCGTCGGAGTTGTCGAAGACCAGTTCGATACTGGCCTGGCTCACCGGTTTGCGGCTGGTCGAGCCATTGAAGATGACATCGGTCATCGACTCGCCACGCAGGTTCTTCGCCGAACTTTCGCCCATCACCCAGCGCACGGCGTCGATGATGTTCGACTTGCCGCAACCGTTCGGCCCGACGACCGCCGCCATGTTACTGGGGAAGTTCACCGTGGTCGGGTCGACGAAGGATTTGAACCCCGCCAGTTTGATGCACTTCAGCCGCACGCTCAGGCAACCGTCAGCGCAGACACCACCAGATCGCAGCTGCGCTGGGCATACGCCGTGAGCACGATGCGGATCTGCGGCAAATCACGGGCGAGTACGGCGGCGAGCAAGCGTTCGAACAGTTCGAGGAATTCGCTCATTTCCGCCTTGCGCTGTTCGAGGGCGAGGAAATACGCGCGGCTCATCGCCGGCTGGAGGTTCTCGACGGTTTCTTGCAGGTACGGATTGTTGGCAAACGGATAGGCGGCGCGCATCACCGCGAAGCTGTCATCGACGAAGCTGCGGATATCGCCGCGTTCGTAATTGGCGGTCAGGCGCTGCTGGATCTGCACGAACGGCGCCATGTCCGACTGCACTTGCCAGCCATTGGCCACCGAATTGCCTAGCAGGATATACAGCTCGCTCATCAGCGTGCACAGGCTCTGCACCTTGTGCGGCGTCAGCTCGGTAACGTGGGCGCCACGACGCGGCAGGATCGCGATCAGGTGACGGCGCTCGAGGATCAGCAAGGCTTCGCGGACCGAACCGCGGCTGACGTTGAGCGCCAGCGTGACCTTCTGTTCCTGGATGCGCTCTCCCGGCTTCATTTCGCCACGAATGATGCGTTCGGCGAGGTGGTGAGCGATTTGCTCGGCGAGGCTGTCCGGCGCCTTGAACGTCATGGTTGTCCTTCAAACTCTATCGATCTGCACAAGCGGCGCAGTGTAGCGCAAATGCACGGTCATGGCGGAGTGCCCACTCAGCGGTTTTTGGCACGAATCCCGCAAAAAAGCGCAGTGACCGATGAAGGTCAATACTGAATAGACACGCTGTTGATCGACGAAACGGATTTTCCTGACCTTTAAGTCAGAAAACCATTGACCGAAAAGTCAGACCTGCTAAATTCGGTTTACGTCGGTTAACAACAATAATGAGTCTGCGAGGCCTTCCGTGATCCAGTTTTTACTTAACCAGGAACTCCGTAGCGAGCACGCCCTGGACCCGAATCTGACTGTGCTCAATTACCTGCGTGAACATGTGGGCAAGCCCGGCACCAAAGAAGGTTGCGCCAGCGGCGACTGCGGCGCCTGCACCGTGGTGGTTGGCGAGTTGCAGACCGATGATATGGGGCGTGAACATATTCGCTATCGCAGCCTCAATTCGTGCCTGACTTTCGTCTCGTCCTTGCACGGCAAGCAACTGATCAGCGTTGAAGACCTCAAGCACAAGGGCGAACTGCACAGCGTGCAGAAAGCCATGGTCGAGTGCCACGGTTCGCAGTGCGGCTTCTGCACCCCCGGTTTCGTCATGTCGTTGTTCGCCCTGCAAAAGAACAGCGATGCGCCGGATCAGGCCAAGGCTCACGAAGCGCTGGCCGGCAACCTCTGCCGCTGCACTGGCTACCGGCCGATTCTCGCCGCTGCCGAACAATCCTGCTGCGCCAAGCCAGCGGATCAGTTCGACGCCCGCGAAGCCGAAACCATTGCCCGCCTCAAGACCATTGCGCCGACCGATATCGGCGAACTCAACAGCGGCGACAAGCGCTGCCTGGTGCCGCTGACCGTCGCTGACCTGGCCGATCTCTACGACGCTTATCCACAAGCGCGGCTGCTCGCCGGCGGTACTGACCTGGCACTGGAAGTCACCCAGTTTCACCGCACTCTGCCGGTGATGATCTACGTCGGCAACGTCGCCGAAATGAAGCGCATTGAAACCTTTGCAGACCGCATCGAAATCGGCGCCGCCACCGCCCTCTCCGATTGCTACGAGGCCTTGAATGCCGAGTACCCGGACTTCGGCGAATTGCTGCACCGCTTCGCCTCGTTGCAGATCCGCAATCAAGGCACCCTCGGCGGCAACATCGGCAACGCCTCGCCGATCGGTGACTCGCCACCGCTGCTGATCGCCCTCGGCGCGCAGATCGTGCTGTGCAAAGGCGAAACCCGCCGCACCTTGAACCTGGAAGACTACTTCATCGACTACCGCGTCACCGCGCGCCAGGAAAGCGAGTTCATCGAAAAAATCATCGTCCCGCGCGCCAGCGCCGAGCAGTTGTTCCGTGCCTATAAAGTGTCGAAGCGCCTGGACGACGACATCTCCGCCGTCTGTGCTGCGTTCAATCTGCGCGTGGAAAATGGCGTGATCAGCGACGCGCGCGTGGCCTTCGGCGGCATGGCGGCGATTCCGAAACGCGCTGCGCATTGCGAAGCCGTGCTGCTCGGTCAGCCGTTCAACAACGCCGTGATCGAACGCGCCTGCGCCGCGCTGGCCGAAGATTTCACACCGCTCTCGGACTTCCGCGCCAGCAAGGAATATCGCCTGCTCAGCGCGCAGAACCTGCTGCGCAAATACTTCATCGAACTGCAAACACCGCACATCGAGACTCGGGTGACCGCTTATGTCTAACCATCACGCCGTAGAGAAGACTCAAGCTGAATTGGCCGAACTGTTCGCCCAGGATCTGACCACCGGTGTCGGCCGCAGCGTCAAGCACGACAGCGCCGCCAAGCATGTGTCCGGTGAAGCGCAGTACATCGATGATCGGCTGGAATTCCCCAACCAATTGCACCTGTATGCGCGCCTGTCGGACCGTGCCCACGCGAAAATCCTCAGCATCGACACGTCGCCGTGCTACGCCTTCGAAGGCGTGCGCATTGTCATCACCCACGAAGACGTGCCGGGCCTGAAGGACATCGGCCCGCTGATGCCGGGCGACCCGCTGCTGGCCATCGATGACGTGCAGTTCGTCGGCCAGCCGGTGCTGGCAGTCGCGGCGAAAGACCTGGAAACCGCGCGCAAGGCAGCAATGGCGGCGATCATCGAATACGAAGATCTGGAACCGGTGCTCGACGTCGTCGAAGCCCTGCGCAAGCGCCATTTCGTGCTCGACAGCCACACCCATCAGCGCGGCGATTCGGCTTCGGCGCTGGCCACGGCTGAACACCGTATTCAGGGCACGCTGCACATCGGCGGCCAGGAGCACTTCTATCTGGAGACGCAAATCTCCTCGGTGATGTCTACCGAAGATGGCGGGATGATCGTCTACTGCTCGACGCAGAACCCGACCGAAGTGCAAAAACTGGTCGCCGAAGTGCTCGACGTGTCGATGAACAAAATCGTCGTCGACATGCGCCGCATGGGCGGTGGTTTCGGTGGCAAGGAAACCCAGGCCGCGAGCCCGGCGTGCCTGTGCGCGGTGGTCGCGCACCTCACCGGCCAACCGACCAAGATGCGCCTGCCGCGCGTCGAAGACATGCTGATGACCGGCAAGCGCCACCCGTTCTACGTTGAGTACGACGTCGGTTTCGACAGCAGCGGCCGTCTGCACGGGATCAACATGGAGCTGGCCGGCAACTGCGGCTGCTCGCCGGACTTGTCGGCCTCGATCGTTGATCGGGCGATGTTCCACTCGGACAACTCGTACTACCTCGGCGATGCGACCATCAACGGTCACCGCTGCAAGACCAACACCGCCTCGAACACTGCTTATCGCGGCTTCGGCGGCCCGCAAGGCATGGTCGCCATCGAAGAAGTGATGGACGCGATTGCCCGGCATCTGAAGCTCGACCCGCTGGCGGTGCGCAAGGCCAACTACTACGGCAAGACCGAGCGCAACGTCACCCACTACTACCAGACCGTCGAGCACAACATGCTCGAGGAAATGACCGCCGAGCTGGAAGAAAGCAGCCAGTACCACGAACGCCGCGAAGCGATCCGTCGCTACAACGCCAACAGCCCGATCCTGAAAAAAGGCCTGGCGCTGACTCCGGTGAAGTTCGGTATTTCCTTCACCGCGAGCTTCTTGAACCAGGCCGGTGCGCTGATCCACATCTACACCGACGGCAGCATCCACCTGAACCACGGCGGCACGGAAATGGGCCAGGGCCTGAACACCAAAGTCGCCCAGGTCGTGGCGGAAGTGTTTCAGGTCGAAATCGATCGTGTGCAGATCACCGCGACCAACACCGACAAAGTGCCGAACACCTCGCCGACCGCGGCCTCCAGCGGCGCCGACCTGAACGGCAAAGCCGCGCAGAACGCAGCACAGACGATCAAGCAACGCTTGGTCGAATTCGCCGCGCGGCACTACAAGGTCAGCGAAGAAGACGTCGAATTCCGCAACGGCCACGTGCGTGTGCGCGAGCAGATCCTGACCTTCGAAGCGCTGATCCAGCAGGCGTATTTCAATCAGGTCTCGCTGTCCAGCACCGGCTTCTACAAGACTCCGAAAATCTACTACGACCGCAGTCAGGCGCGGGGCCGTCCGTTCTATTACTTCGCTTTCGGCGCAGCCTGCTGCGAAGTGATCGTCGACACCCTGACCGGCGAGTACAAGATGCTGCGCACCGACATCCTGCACGACGTCGGCGCCTCGCTGAACCCGTCGATCGACATCGGTCAGGTCGAGGGCGGTTTCGTCCAGGGCATGGGCTGGCTGACCATGGAAGAGCTGGTCTGGAACAACAAGGGCAAGCTGATGACCAACGGCCCGGCCAGCTACAAGATCCCGGCGGTGGCGGACATGCCGCTGGATCTGCGGGTGAAACTGGTGGAAAACCGCAAGAACCCGGAAGACACAGTGTTCCATTCCAAAGCCGTCGGTGAACCGCCGTTCATGCTCGGCATCGCCGCTTGGTGCGCAATCAAGGACGCGGTGGCGAGTCTCGGTGATTATCAGCATCAGCCGAAAATCGATGCGCCGGCCACGCCGGAGCGGGTGTTGTGGGGCTGCGAGCAGATGCGCCAGCTCAAAGCGGTGAAAGCTGTCGAAGCTGAAACCGCGGTTGTTTGATGATCGTTCCCACGCTCTGCGTGGGAATGCAGCCCGCGACGCTCTGCGTCGCATCCTGAACAGCGGACGCGGAGCGTCCAGTGATGCATTCCCACACAGAGCGTGGGAACGATCTGAGAGGTGTGTATGTACAACTGGATCGACGCCCTCGCCGACCTGCAGAATCAGGGCGAGCCCTGTGTGCTGGTGACGATCATCGAAGAACTCGGCTCGACGCCACGTAATGCCGGCTCGAAAATGGTCGTCAGCGCCGACCGCCTGTTCGACACCATCGGTGGCGGGCATCTGGAATTCAAAGCCATGCAGATCGCCCGCGAGATGCTCGCCAGCGGCAAGCAGGACACCCATCTGGAGCGCTTCAGCCTCGGCGCCAGTCTCGGCCAGTGCTGCGGTGGCGCTACGGTGTTGCTGTTCGAACCGATGGGCCAGGTGCAGGCGCAGATTGCCGTGTTCGGTGCCGGCCATGTCGGTCGCGCCCTCGTGCCGCTGCTGGCCAGCCTGCCCTGCCGGGTGCGCTGGATCGATTCGCGCGAGGCCGAGTTTCCTGAACACATCCCCCACGGCGTGCGTAAAATCGTCAGCGAAGAGCCGGTGGATGAAGTCAATGACCTGCCCGCCGGCAGCTACTGCATCGTCATGACCCACAACCATCAGCTCGATCTGGAACTGACCGCGGCGATTCTCAAGCGCAACGATTTCACCTGGTTCGGCCTGATCGGCTCGAAAACCAAACGCGCCAAATTCGAACACCGCCTGCGTGATCGTGGTTTCGACCCGAGCGTGGTGCAGCGCATGCGCTGCCCGATGGGCATCGGCGAAGTCAAAGGCAAACTGCCTGTGGAAATCGCCATCTCCATCGCCGGTGAAATCATCGCCACCTATAACGCCAACTTCGGCCAGCACAGCGCCCGCGCCGAACCGATTGCCCGATTGCTGCCCGCCTCGCGCCGCAGCCAGTCCGCCAAACTCAAAGCCTCAAACTGATTAGAGAACCCTCATGCCTCTGACTCGCAAAGCCTACCGCGCCGCCATTCTGCACAGCATTGCCGACCCTGCCGAAGTCGGCATCGAAGCCTCCTATGAATATTTCGAGGACGGCCTGCTGGTGGTCGACGACGGCAAGATCAGCGCCCTCGGCCACGCCAGCGAACTGCTGCCAACCCTGCCGGCGGATATCGAGATCAACCATTATCAGGATGCGCTGATCACCCCCGGTTTTATCGACACGCACATTCACCTGCCACAAACCGGCATGGTCGGCTCCTATGGCGAGCAACTGCTCGACTGGCTGAACACCTACACTTTCCCCTGCGAGAGCCAGTTTGGTGATAAGGCTCACGCCGACGAAGTGGCCGATATTTTCATCAAGGAACTGCTGCGCAACGGCACCACCACGGCGCTGGTGTTCGGCAGCGTGCATCCGCAATCGGTGAATTCGTTTTTCGAGGCCGCCGAGAAGCTTGATCTGCGCATGATCGCCGGCAAGGTGATGATGGACCGCAATGCCCCGGATTATCTGGTCGATACCGCCGAATCCAGCTACGTCGACAGCAAGGCGCTGATCGAGCGCTGGCACGGCAAGGGCCGCTTGCACTATGCGGTGACGCCGCGCTTTGCGCCGACCAGCACTCCGGAACAACTGACCCTGGCCGGGCAATTGCTGACGGAATATCCGGATCTGTACATGCAGACCCACATCAGCGAGAACCTCAAGGAGATCGAGTGGGTCAAGGAGCTGTTCCCGGAGCGCAAGGGTTACCTCGACGTCTACGATCACTACCAATTGCTCGGCGAACGCTCGGTATTCGCCCACGGCGTGCACCTGTGTGACGAAGAATGCGCGCGACTGGCAGAAACCGGCTCGGCGATCTCGTTCTGCCCGACCTCGAACCTGTTCCTCGGCAGCGGCCTGTTCAACCTGCCGATGGCCGAAAAGCATAAGCTCAATGTCGGCCTCGGCACCGACGTCGGCGGCGGTACCAGTTTCTCGCTGCTGCAAACCCTCAACGAAGCCTACAAGGTCATGCAACTGCAGGGCGCGCGGTTGAGCCCGTTCAAGTCGCTGTATCTGGCGACCCTGGGTGGTGCGCGGGCGCTGCGCCTGGAAGACAAGATCGGTAACCTGCAACCGGGTTCGGATGCCGACTTCCTAGTGCTGGATTACAACGCCACGCCGCTACTGAGCTACCGCTTGAAACAGTCGAATAACATCGCCGAGACGTTGTTTGTGCTGATGACCCTGGGCGATGACCGCACCGTGGCGCAGACGTATGCAGCGGGGGCGCTGGTGCATCAGCGCTAGGTTTTCCTGCACTGATCGTTCCCACGCTCTGCGTGGGAACGATCATCCCCGGAGGTGTTTACCCCGGGGGATTTTTATTGCCTGTCAGATCCCCTTCGCGAGCAAGCTCGCTCCCACATGGGAATGCATTTCAAATGTGGGAGCGAGCTTGCT